>JAIVHE010000061.1 GCA_020201255.1 Desulfobacteraceae bacterium | reverse complement strand
TGTTAAGATACAAATACTCTAACGCCTACCCCCCAAATCGTTCGCAAAATACTATAACGCTATGATGGGGGGAGCCCGCCGCAAATACCCCGCCAAATAGAAAATAAATAATACCCAGCTTACCCCGCCGCTTTTATAACAAAATCAATTTTTAAGGTTATATTTCCATCCAAATTTAAATTTGGAGAAAATATAATGGCAAAAAGTTCAAGTGGAAAACGTCCCTGCTGTATTTGTCGCAAATGGTTTAAGCCGGATGTCCGTCAAAAAGGACGACAGAAAACATGCGGAAGATCTGCCTGCAAAACTGAGCTTCACCGAAGAAACTGCCAAAAATGGAATAAGCAAAACGGTGAGTATGTCAAAAACAACTATCTGGGTAAAAAATTAGAGAAGATTGAAAAAAAATCTCCTAATAAATTTAAAGCCGGCACGCCGCCCCATGAACACCCCCCTCCAAACAGCCTGACAAAACCAGTATTGCCATATGAAATTTTAGAAAACGAGTATGGAATAAGAAATATGATCATCATCCGATATGTGACTTGGCAGATTTTGAATCAGTCATGCGCGTCAAGAACTGCGTTCACATAGAGGGCGTACATTTATGCCTCGAAACCTCGACTAATCGAATTGGGGTTTCAAGACGCATCATGGGCTTAACCGTTTGTAATACATAGGGATTCCAACAAAGTAATCGACTTAGGGTTTTAAGACGCATCATTACCCCAACCATCTGTAAACAAGGGGTATACAACCAGACTACTACATGTGGATGTTTAAGACGCAACAGACAAGGATGGGGCTCTTATAGTACTTTAGAACAAGATTTTTTCACCTTGCCTTGAGTTGAGGCAAATTCCCTCGATAACCCTGACAAATGTGAGGCACCCCATGAAAAAAAGGTTTTCATCCCAAGACTTGTTTGAATTAAGAAATTTTATCCCTGTGGAGATGTTGATAAGGTATCAACTGCAAATACCATCAAAAATCAGCGAAGGCGTTTTTCGTTTTCTGTGCCCGATCTGTAATGAATTCCAGACGGCCATAAACCCAGCTACCAACCTGGCTCGGTGCTTTCGATGTGAAAGAAACTTCAACACCATCGATCTTGTGATGACTGTTCAGAGAATCGGGTTTAAAGAGAGTGTTCTGTTTTTAAAACGCCTGATGGTCAAAGTTCCGGATCAGAACAAAGATGCTGCACAGAGGTTGCAAAATCTTGTTGGAAGCATCGGCCGGACCATGCCTGGAGGACTATAATAATGGAACAGGATCGGTTGACCCGTCTGGAGAATCTCATTGCCCGTAATCAGTGTCGTTTCCATGAAATAGGCAAAGCCCTGAAAGAGATCAGAGACTCCCGGCTATACAAGCTCAATCTTTTCAATAGCTTTGAAGCCTATGCCAGAGCCCGCTGGGATATGGGTAAATCCCAAGCTTACCGGGTGATTGAGGCCTATCAGGTTGTTAACAATCTGTCCCCAATTGGGGACATTCTTCCCAGCAATGAGTCCCAGGTGCGCCCCCTGGTCCCATTGGATCCCATCGAACAACGTAGAATATGGAAGGCGTTTTTAAAAAGCGCCATGGAAATAACAGCACCCAACATCAAACGGTTTATTGATTCCGCAAAAAAAGGCGAAACCGGCAATAAGGACGAACCTGTGGATTTAACCGATCAGGTCAGCAAAGCCTATATGGATGCTGTCCAGGCAATGCTTGAACAGGTTCACCAGGCCCAAGAGGATCACTGGCAAAAGACATCGCGCCAGGCCGGGCTATTGTGGAACCGGGTCATTCGGGAAAAAATCTTGTCAAAGGAGAACGGCAATGGACACGGATAACCTGAAGGTCATACCGAATTTGACACGTGATGACCTTTTCAATCTTCTGCTCCATAAAAAAATCATGAATAAAAAAGGCTCTGCTAAACGAGCGAGCAAAAAATATTACAAAGATCAATACCGAAAAACAGGCCTTATTCCAAAGCCTCTCTTGCTTGTGGAAAAAAAGGTCATGGAGGGCCGCAAATGCAGTGGGCGACCCCGCTCCTTATCCGAACAGGTTCGCAGACGTTTTGTAGAAATGATAAAAGAGTCGTGTGATCCGTCAAGCCAAGGGTTTATCTTTATTACCCGTAAGGCAAGAACCATTAAAAATTATCACTACTGGCTTGAAAAAGAGTTCAAAGAAACGATCTCTCTGCATGCCCTCAGGCACTGTGTTTACCGCGAAAACCTCAAATCATATTTGAACAAACCGGATTTCGAGGATGATGTCCCGGTCAAAAATAGTTTTAAACCAGAGCCGGTGTTTGACCTGATTCAGATGGATGGCTGTATTTTTAGATATTTTAAGATCAGAAACGACAAGGGTCATTGGCAAAAACCCCAAGTCATAGAGTTTTATGATATGGGATCTCGTTACATGTTTGTCCTGGATGCGTATTTTTCCGAAAGTAGTTGGAACAGCGTGAACCTGTTCAACAAATTTTTACTGGCCAGACCATTTCCCCAAAAGAAGATTCGTATCCGGCCGGATAATGCCAAGGGTTTTTTGAATCTTAAGCGCCCCATCAAAGACTTAAATTTGAAACATTCCACCCCGAATGGATTTTACATGGAACCTGATTTCTCAAGGATACATGCTCCCAAGGACAAGGCCCACCTGGAATCGTCCCACCGCAGCCTTCATAATTTTGAAATCCGAATCATCAAGGCGTTTAAAGACAGGATTGTTAAGACAGAGCCCGGGTATGTCTTCAAAAAGGGAAAACAAGAAAAAATCACAGTTACTCTCCTTGACATAAATCTGGATGAGTTGAAGACAAGCTTGCTTATGGAGGAATATCGCCATGAGCACAACCACACACGCCACTATTTCTCTGAAAAAGGAAAGGTGAGTGCCTGGGTGCCGGATGAAAAGCTTACAGATTTTTTTGAGACATTCACCAGTACACTGACCTTTTGTCCTGATCAGGTAAAGGAGCACATGAAATATGGGTTTAAGAAAACAAAAGCCACGGTATCAAAGCAGAAGACCATCAGATTTGAAAACCAGGATTACGATGTGACCATGGGTGCAGACAAGTTCAGCTCCCATAAAAGTACACCCGTTCAGATATCCAGATACAATGACAAGCTTTTTCTTTTTGAACCCAGGGAGGATGGTCTTTTTTTAGGAGAAGCCCTTGCCCGGAAGCCCTTTGAAAAGCCGTTAAACGCATTGACCATACTGCCTGAAAAAAATGAACTGGATCAGATCATCGCCTTTTTGGAGCACAACAGCATGATCGTCGATCGGCCCCTTATGATCAAAAATTATGAAAAAGGTCTTTCCATGCCCATGGCAAAGCAGATCTTTCAGCATAACCAGGAAAGATACACCACCTATATCAAAAAGATGCAACAACCCACGAATATAAAAGGGACGGTGCTGTTCAATGCCTTTATTCTCGATTGTGAAAGCCATTATCGAAGAATCCATGTGGCGCCATATGCGTTCTCTGGAGAAATATGAGATGAAACGAAAAGAAGATTTTATCAATGACAAACGCCGTATTTCCTATCTGGGGGCCACCTATAACCGAATCTATCGTGGTCAGAGTGTCTTGATTGAGGGCGATTACGGCGTGGGTAAAACCCGTTTCTTGAAATTGCTGCAACCCAAAAAACTTCATGTTGTCTGGGTGGAGTCCCTGTTCAACATACACGAAACCCTGGCATCGATTTTAAAGGAGCTAAATTACGACACAACCGCCACCTACCGGCGAACCCCCCAATATTTGAAGATGATATGCAATCTGTCCAACTGCTTTATTCTAATCGACGAGGCAAACGATCTTGATCCCAGGGTTTGGCCCTATCTCAAAAGGATCATTGATGCCGGTGTTCCCATTGTGTTTGCAGGCTTGCCAAAGGTGAGAACCTTTTTAACCCGCGAGCATCCAGATATTCTCAGCCGTTTGAAAACGCTTATTTTATACCCGGTTGTGGTGGAAGATTTTATTGTCGAATACAAGGATATTGAACAAGAGGCCATTGAACAGATCTACATGACGACCAAAGGCGATATGAGAAAATTCAGAGAAATTTGTACTGACTGCAGGGACAGGGCAAAAGAGTTGGAATACACTTTTGTCGACCTCAATCTTGCCTTGGAATTTCTCGCTGACCTTCCTCCTCAATAACTGACTCGAGGACACGTCAAAATTTTACCCCAAAATGAGCTGTTTTTTTTGTAAAGTGTGCCACATTTTTCTATGAACCCAGTACATAAAGGGTTATGGCTTTCAACAAGCAATAAAGGACGATGATATGCAGACCAAACGTGGAGGATACAGAGGAAAACCAAAGCCCAAATTACCCCCGCACCTCAAACGTGTTCGTGTGAATGTTCGGATTCAAAGATGGATGATTGACCAATTAAAGGCAAAAGGAGAGATCGGGGTTGTTTTAGAAGAAATTTTGAAGAATGCAGGTTTTAAATATTGTGCACCCAGAAAAAGTTGATTTTGAAGTTCTAAACACTTTAAACCGCTCCAGATTAAGTCCATAGCACAAAACCATAGACACGGGATAGACCATTACGCTTTTTAGCGAATGGTCTATTTTTTTTGCAAAAATTTAATAGCGTTAACCTACGGTAAAAAATGATATTTATTTGAAACGTTAGAGTATTTTGCGAAAACATGATTACGGCAGACAATATGCAATTAACTGATTTTACATTTTAATTTATATGTTTTTATAAAAATAGAGCATAAATAAAAGCGTTAGAGTATTTGCATCTTATCACTTTTGTTTTCAGACATTTGAATTGCTGGATTTATAACAGGAGAAGTCGGACGATTCAGCACCCCGCCGTCGAAGTGATGCGGAAAAGACAGAATTGGATTTTCTTGAACCTTTCCTTGAACCCAGACAAAATCAGACTCTATATTTTGCCGTTTAATGGACTTTTGGATCATATCCCATACCCTGTATCAACT
>JAIVHE010000060.1 GCA_020201255.1 Desulfobacteraceae bacterium | reverse complement strand
TTCATGCCCCTGGCAAAACTGGTGTACACAATGGGCGCACCCGGCGACACCAGCTGGGACAGGGTGATACAGGCCAAAATTTCCGCATGGGCCTGGGCCACCATGCCGGGAATGGTCACCGGTCCTGTGTTGCCCAGGATCGGCCCGGAACTGAGCATGATGGGAATATGGTGCTGGTTCATGGCCATCATGGCGTCCAATGATTCCAGGTCCATGCCCAGGGGCGGCAGGGTCAGGACCCACCCGGAAATAAAGGGCCGTTGTAAAAATGCTTCTCTGGAGCCGGCCACCACCGCGCCCATGTCAATGGCATCCAATACCCCCTGCTCTCCCAGGACCCCGCCGGTAATATGCTTGGTGGTGTTTTTTATGCATCCGGCCCAGGTGTACCAGTCACACACCCGGTGGTCCACATCCTGGGGGGTGACCGGACCGCCGGACACCCGAATATGCGCCAGCTGGTCTGAAAGGCACACCAGTCGGGACAGATCTGCCATGGTGGCGGACCGCTTTTCCCCGGACCAGGGATCAATCACGCTGGTGGCCATGGTCATGCAGGCCAGGCCCGGGTCATGGTTTTCAAAGGTCACATCCCGGTCCGGATCAAGGGCGCAAAGGCGCAGCTCTTTTCGCTTGATCGTGGTATCCAGTGCCTTTGTAACCAGATCCTCTCCTATGCACACAATATCCTTGTCCCGGATTTTGGCCCCGGCTTTTTCGAAAATTTCCAGGGCCTTCGGGGAAGGAAACCGCATGCCCACATCCTGTAACATTTTCAAGGCGGCTTCATGGAGGGTGTCAATTTCTTTTGCAGACAGATACGCTATGGACAGTTTCATTTCAGGGCCTCCGTGCATGCAGTGATGGACCGTTTCACCAGGGTCTGGGCCATATCTTTTCGGTATTCTTTTGAGCTGCGCAGATCAGAAATCGGGGATATGGCATGGGCGGCCAGCCGGGCACCTTCTTTGATGACCTGGTCATCCAAAGGTTTTCCTTCCAGAAAGGCTTCTGCGGTTGTCACCCGCACCGGGGTGGGGGCCACCGATCCCAGTGCAATTCTGGCGGTGTCACAGATGCCGTTCGTTACATTGACCCGCACAGCCGCCGATACAACGGAAATAATCACTGCAGTCCGGGTACCGATTTTCTGAAACCAGGCCGCTTCATTGGATTTTTTCACTGGAATACAGATATGGGTGAGCACCTGGCCCGAGGTCAGCACTGACCGGCCGGGTCCGGTAAAAAAATCGGTGAGCAGCACCTTGTGTTCTCCTTTGGCATCATGGATCATCACCCAGGCATCCAACACCAGCAGCGGCGGCACTGTGTCTGCGGCCGGAGAAGCCATACAGATATTGCCGCCCATGGTGGCGGTATTGCGCACCTGCAAAGAGGCCATCTGTTCCACTGCCTGTGCCAGCACCGGGCAATGGGTTTGGACCTCGGGTGATTCCAGAATACGGGTCAGATTCACACCAGCCCCGATTTTCAGGATATCCCCCTGTTTTTCAATCTGGTGCAATTCATCCATTTTTGACACGTCAATGAGATTCAGTTCCTGGTCAAAGCACCACCGTCCGGTTCTGATGGACGGAATAAAATCGGTGCACCCGGCCACCACCCGGGCACTGGTCCCATGGGTATCCATCAGGACCATCAGATCTGTAATGGTATCGGGTGAATGGTACACCAGGTCCGGCATGGCCCGGGACCCGATAAAATTTTTCATGGCGCTGTTTTTCATGGCATTGTTTCCTGCACTGTTGTCCGGCATATTTCCCCCTTTTGTGAAACCCGCTGTTTTGTTCGTTTCTACCACCAGTCACCGGCAAGCTTTGCCTTCTGGGCGGTCTGCACCGATTTGATGATGTTGACATACCCGGTGCACCGGCACAGGTTTCCCTCCAGGGTTTTGCGGATGATCTGGTCGGTGAGCAGGACCTCCCCTGCCCGGTTGATAAGGGCATAGGCGTTCATGAGCATCCCCGGGGTGCAGAAACCGCACTGAATCCCCAGTTCATCGGTGAACGCCTTCATCAACGGATGGGGTTTTCCGTTTTTCACCAGGCCCTCGGAGGTTATCACAGCTGCCCCCTGCACCGATGCAGCCAGCACCAGGCAGGCGTTCACCGGTTCATCATTGAGCAAAACGGTGCAGGCCCCGCATTCCCCTTCTTCACAGCTGCGGTGGACACTGGTCATGCCCCCCTGGTTTCTCAGCACTTCCAGAAGTGTCTGGCGGGCATCTATTTCAAGGGTTGTCTGCTGATTGTTTAAAACAAATGTCAATGGCATTTTCATGGGTTCTGATCTCCCTGTCCATGGGTCGACTGCATAAAATATTTTTTCAAAACAGGTCCATCCGGTTTTTCAAGATGTCTCCAAATTTTGCGCTGTGGCCTTTTTGATCCATTTTCTCACTTTTTCCGGTGTGGCCGGCGCATCATTGACCCGGATACCAAAATCCGACAACGCATCTTCAATGGCATCCAGGATCACTGCCTTGCTGCCGATAATAGGGGCCTCTCCCATACCTTTGGCACCGGTTTCGGAAAACGGAGACGGGGTTTCCAGGTGGGCGATCTCGATATCCGGGGCCTCCACAGAAGTGGGAATCAAATAATTGGAAAACGAGGTGTTCATCAACTGCCCGTTTTCATCATAATTGAGCCCCTCGTAAAGGGCTTCTCCAATGCCCTGGACAATTCCGCCATGAATCTGACCGTCCACCACCTGGGCATTGATGATGGTGCCTGCATCATGCACATGCACATATTTCACAATCTGTGTCACACCGGTTTCGATGTCCACCTCCACCACGGCAATATCCGCAGACACGCAAAAAGAGGTATAGGCAGATCCGCTTTCCGGTGTGGTGGGACTGTACCACGTGGTGGTGACATCCAGCAGGTGGTCATGGGCCTTTAACATCTCAGGATCCAACCCCCTGGGGCCGGGAAAGAAAAACACCTTTTCGGCAAACTGTGCATAAGAGATCTTTTTATCCGGTGCATCGGCCGAATAGATAAATCCTTTTTCCAGCACCACCTGGTCCGCAGGAATCTTCATCAGAGAGGCTGCACAGTGCACCACTTTTTGACGCAGCAACTTGGCTGCCTTGGCCACGGCACTGGCAGGATACACCGCTCCTCTGCTGGACAGAGGTCCCTGGCCGATAAAATCGGAGGTCACTCTTTTCACATGGATCATGGCCGGGTCCATCCCCAAGATATCCGCCACAATAGTGGCATGGGAGATTTCCGCGCCCTGCCCTATTTCAGTTCTGTCACTGTGCACCTCCACACTGCCGTCCGGTGTGATCAACACCCGGGCTTCGGTGATGCCCCCCATCTGGCAGTTGGGCACTGCCACCCCGGCCGGCTCGATGGCGGTGACCAGGCCGATGCCCAGGTGACGTCCCTGTGCTGCCAGCTCTTTTTTGCGTTTCCGAAGCCCCTCCAGATCCGCCATTTCCATTGCCTTGTTGAGCACGGCCGGATAATCCCCGCTGTCCAGGACATAATTGTTGATCTGGTGATAGGGAAATTCATGGGGCTGGATAAAATTTTTCAACCGGATCGCTTCCGGGGTCATGTGCAGTTTTTTTGCCACCTGGTTGATAGCCGCTTCGATGAACTTGATGCCCTTGTCCTTGCCATAGCCCCGGTAGGCGCAGTAAAATGATTTATTGGTCACCGTGCCGATGCCCTCCACATGCATGCCCACCCACTTGTACATATTGGTGGGAGAGGAGCAGGCCGGAAAAATACTCAGGGCGGCAATGCCTTTGTTGGTGCTTTCCACCCCCAGATCATGGAACACTTTGGCCTTGAGCCCCAGCAGGGTTCCGTCATTTTTAAAGGCGATCTTTCCGTCCCAGAACACATCCCGCTGATGGGGACCAGTGGCCACAAAATCCCGGTGGGGCTCCATCCATTTTACTGGCCGGCCGGTGAGCTTTGAGGCCAGGGCCACCACATTTTCCTTCCAGGCATGGATTTTCAGGCCGAATGCCCCGCCGATATCCACGGCATTTATTTTCACCTTGGCCTCGGGCACCCCCAGGGTTGCGGAAATGTTGTGCCGGGACAAAAACGGGGTCTGAAAAGATCCCCACATTTCCAGAGAGTCATTTTTTGTGTCATACACCCCCACACATCCCCGGGGCTCTATGGGCAGGCCTGTGATCCGGCCTTCCCGGTTTGTGACTGGCAGCACCTGGTCTGCCATGTCAAAGGCCTTGTCCGGATCTCCGAAATCAAAAAGCAGGTGTACCTGTTTGTTGTCCTCCCAGTCATCATATACCTTGGGAGCCCCGGGTTCCAGTGCCGTAAGAACGTCACCGGCAACAGGCAGGATCTCATAGGTCACCACAACCAGGTCAGCGGCCCGTCTGGCGGTTTCTTCATCTTCCGCCACCACTGCAGCTACCGGCTCCCCGTGCCATCGAACCTTATCAGCGGGTATGGCATATACATCCGCCAGGCGCCAGGTCCATCCTTTGGAGGTGAAATTAGCCTGCACGGGCAGGGGCCGGGTGTGGGCTGCCACCTCTTTGCCGGTGATCACCGTGATCACCCCGGGCAGGGCAAGCGCCTTTTCAATATCAATGGACACAATTCTGGCATGGGCATGGGGACTTCCCACAAACACCAGGTGGGCCATGTTGAAAAATTCCAGATCATCTGCATATTGACCTTTTCCCAGGATGAGGCGTTCTTCTCTTTTTTTCATAATCTCATCTCCTTGAGCAGGCGCCTGTGACAGGCGCCTGCTGTCCTGCCGGATCTATTTTTTGAACTGTTCGTTATACAGGGTTTTCGCCATCTGCGGTCCGCCCCAGAGGGTGGGCAGCATGATAAACCCGACGGGCACGGCCGTGATCACGATGAATGACTGCAGGGCCCCGATGCCGCCGGCCCCCATTTTGATGAGGATAGCTGCCACAGCCCCCATGACGATGGCCCAGAAGACCCGCATCTCTTTAGGG
>JAIVHE010000297.1 GCA_020201255.1 Desulfobacteraceae bacterium | reverse complement strand
GGCGAAAAGTCCCTGTTTTTGATCCTGTGGGACATCTTGGCCATTTTTATACTACAATTATAAAAACCTGTTTACGGATTTCTTTTTTTTCGGCTTGACCTTCGGGAGAGTTTGTGAAAAGTACTGAAAAGTAATATGGTTGAATTATAACAAATACCTTGAGTATCATTGAGCTTTGTGAGAATCAAGAATAGGGCAAGTTATGCAGCGGGTTTGATTATGCTGTGAGATTTCATTCCGTTTTTATTCAAAAAAGATTATCAAATCTTTCTTTTTATTCGTATAATTCAATATCAATACCATAAAAAAGCCTGGAGCAGCAACTCCAGGCTTTGATTGCGAACTTCCGCCGATAGCCGGAAAGCCCACACAAACTATCTTATTTCTACACCATCTTCCGTCTGTCTGCAAGACCGGAGGATGCCTTGTATTTAATTTTAATTACATGTCATTGGTGTGAATTTCCATTTTATTGCTGTTGGTCGTGCTGGAGAGGCCACGCCTATTGTTCAGATGTTTGCCGCAAAGCCGGGAAGCAGAAAAACAGAAGGGAAGCCCAGAGAAGATACCGGCAGACGGATAAAGGCAAAAAGCAACACCGGGAAGCAGAAAACCGCCGCAGATACCGTAAAAATGCCCCCAATTCAAAAAAGATGGATGATACACCTTCCACAACGCTGCCAGCCTGGTGTACGACAATAATTCGTTGAACCAATACATTAACGCCCGGGACGGACTGCTGAAAAAGGATTTGATTGCCTTTGACGGCACAATTTATCAGGTACTTTCTTTACCGGTTAAATCCATACCAGTCTGTGCAAAAAAGTCACCTTCTCGAAAAACCGGTCACGCGGAATCGGTTGGAAAAGTTCTGAACAAATTACTCATGGAGACAAACCATGGTTGAATTGACACCAGAAAAGCCAATTGCCGATGATATGGATCAGGTATGCCGGGAATATTTGGATTATATTCTAAAAATTCACCAAAGCGGCCCAACACAGATTGACTCTATAACAAGGGTCATTAAAGCCTTTGGCAGCTATCTACAAAAATCCGGGGTAAAACTGATCAGCATCAACATAGAACATGTAGATGAATTTTTGGCGATGTTCAATGCATCGTACGCAAAAACCACCCAGCGCCTTTACATGTCTTTTTTGCGGTGTTTTTTGCGCTATCTGTATAACGAACGTAATTTGATCAGACAAAATCTGGCCGACCTTTTGATCAGTCCGACAATGTTTGGAAGAGTCAAACCACCGCAGTTCTTAAGACCCGGTGAAGTTCGTCAGCTGTTTGATCGTTTGCCCCACGCCACGGCATGTGAACTCCGCACGTATGCCCAGGTTCACCTGGCTTATTATCTTGGATTGCGGCCCATTGAAATCAGTCGGATCACACTGGATGATATTTCTTTTTGCAAAGGGCTACTGGTTTTGAAAAACAGGAAGAACAACCGTCCCCTTCAACTGCCGCTCCCCGAGGATACCCTGAAAGCAATGACCGCCTATATAGTCGGTGGCCGTCCCAAAAGCCATCATCGGTCTCTTTTTTTAATTTTCTGGCCGGAACCCAAGCCCATGAGCGCCAATCTTACTGGATTTTATTTGACAAAGGCGCTGCGGGATGCAGGGCTTCCCGGTACAGCCTATTGGCTGCGGCATACCTTTGCACAAAATATGCTGGAAGCAGGTGCCAGCATTTTTGAAATCAAAGAAATGATGGGACATGACACGATTGAATCAACAAAAATTTATTTGAGTATCCATGTATCATTGATGCGGAGGGTATTGTTTGATGAAACCGTTTGAAAGTGTTTTGAA
>JAIVHE010000296.1 GCA_020201255.1 Desulfobacteraceae bacterium | reverse complement strand
TGACAAAAACAAAAATGCCTTTTGGTAAATATAAAGGTTCACGCTTAGTGGATCTTCCAGAACGTTATCTTGTCTGGTTTTCACAAAAAGGTTTTCCAGAAGGAAAACTTGGAGAAATGCTGCAGGCTGTCTAT
Organism: Desulfobacteraceae bacterium; assembly: GCA_020201255.1. GTDB lineage: Bacteria > Desulfobacterota > Desulfobacteria > Desulfobacterales > Desulfobacteraceae > Desulfotignum. The sequence continues at coordinate 1,032 of JAIVHE010000296.1, read as the reverse complement.
GAAATCAAACGCAATGGCCACCAGCAGTCCGAACACGGTGTAGATTGCTATGAACACCCAGCCTGGGGCCTGGTAGAAGATTAGCCGGTGTACCCAATATTCGATGAAGCCGCGCCCGTAGCCGATAGCTCCGCCCTGCTTCCGCAACCACGACTCAAGAATGGTGAGAGAGCAGACTTGTCCCAGCCAGGCCATTTCTCAAGCCTCGTACAGCTCTTTTCTGGACAGAACGCCGGCCCGGCACGCTCTGGCGATGCGGTGAAATAAGGTGTCACCCGGGAACAGCTCCCGGTGCATGGACATGAGCCGCTTTTTGCTGGACAGCTTCATGGGGCTTCCGGCAGAATGGTTTTTACCCGGCCCACAATGCCGGATTCAAGCCTGACCTTGATGCCGTGGGGGTGAAAGGGGGATTTGGTGAGGATATCTTTGACCCTTCCCCGGGTAAGGTTTCCGGTCCGCTGGTCCGGTTTCTGGACCACGTCTACGAGACTGCCTTTGCTGATGTTTTTTCGGTTATTTCCGTCCATGGGATTCCGATCTTTTTTCCGGCAATGGTCAGACCATTCTATTGCCTTGCATTACCAGCACCCTAATAAAAGAAACACTATCAGGTTTTGCATAATGGTGGTATCAATTATTTTTCAGGTCCAGAAATAATTTTTGCTTTGGATAATGATACTTGAGCAGGAAAACTCTGTAACGACATTAAGCAGTCGCGCGGGTTTTTCCGTCCGCTGGTTATGCCTTTATACTTTTTTGGATCTCAAGCAATGCATCTTTTTCCTTTTCCAAAGATGAAAGTTTCCTTTTAAGGCTATTTATTTCTGTGATAATTTTTTTCAACTTGAACTTGACTGCCTGTTCCTCAATCGCTTTATCCCCATGTAATTCTTTGGCTAATGCCTCCACTTCTTTCCTGAGCACTCTGAAATATGGGTTCCCATGGGCATAGTTCTGACGGTACTGCAATTTTCCCGCTCTCATTGCATCAAATATTTCTTCTTCTGTCAGGCCAAATTCTTTACACGC
>JAIVHE010000059.1 GCA_020201255.1 Desulfobacteraceae bacterium | reverse complement strand
CCATGCAGGATCCCAGGATATTGGCACAGATGACAAAATATTTGTCCGTGTCAATGCCTTTGCCCGGACCCACCATGATATCCCACCACCCGGGCTTGGCATCGTCTGCCTTGTAATATCCGGTCACGTGGGAATCACCGGACAGGGCATGGAATACGAAAATGGCGTTTGACTTGTCCCGGTTCAGGGTACCGCAGGTTTCATAGGCAATGGTGACAGGGCTCAGAGAAGCCCCGCTTTCTAAGACAAACGGGTCATCCGGCCCGGCAAAGGTGAAAAACTGTTTTTCCACAATTCCCACAGTGGAACCGTTCTGGTCATAGCCGATATATTCGCTCATGGTTACACCTTTTCAAGGGCAGCCGACAGGTCACCGCAGATATCGGCAACATGTTCGATGCCCACGGAAAAGCGCAGCAGACAGGGGTCGGCCAGGCAGTCTTTCAGCTCCCGGGGAAAGGACACATACTGGGTAGACGCTTCCCGGTCATGGCCCTTTATCCCTTCATGAATGGCCCTTGTCTCAAAGTGAAGCATTTTTTCTATCAATTTTCACCATAATACGTTAGCATTGAAAAAACTCTGATATTACCCTGTGGTATGTTTTTGTCAAGGTAAAATTAAGGTGTAAAAACGCTTGATTGCGGAACCCAGACCATATAATGGTCAGACGGTTGCAGCCGATGCACATCTCCACAATGGCGATCCTGTTTTCTTTTTTCCATGTCACAACTGTCATATTTAACACGCCTTATCAATTTCAGATTACACAAACTAACACAGCTGCGTTCATCCAAGCCCACACCTTATGATGAAGGGTAAACAGGGTTCAGTGGAAATAATATTTGCTTTTCACTATGGTTTGTACTAATACCATTGTATCTGAAAATAGTTTTTTTGCCATTACAAACTACTGGTTTCAGGCCAGTCAAGTATTCAGGTGTCTTGATGCAAGAGGAGATGGAACATACCGTATTGATAGTGGATGACGATGAAATTATCGGCAGAGCCCTTGCCCATCTGATAAAACATATCGGTGCGGCCAGTGTGTATGTGTCATCCGGAAAAGAAGCCCTGCAAAGGATTCATGCCGTTGAAAAACCCTTTTCCCTGATCATTTCTGATCAGCAGATGCCGGAAATGAAAGGATCGGTTTTTCTGGAACAGGCCAAGGAGATCACACCCGATTCCATCCGGTTTCTCATTACCGGGTATACCGACATGAAGGCAGTTACAGAGGCACTCAACATAGGAGCCATTCACCAGTATATTTCAAAGCCCTGGGATACCCGGATTTTGACGGAAACCATCAAGGCCGCTCTTGAAGAGCATGCGCTGATCATGGAAAACCATCGGCTGTTCGCCCTTGCCAAAAAGCAAAATGCAAAACTTTATCAAATGAATGTGGCCCTGAAAAAAAAGACCGACCACCATAAAAAAATCATTATTGAAAAAAATGAAAAAATTGCTGAGCTGACCACTCAGATTGATAAAGCCGCTGAGAACCAAAACCATATGGTGCAAATAGAACATATTTTAAAAAGAAATCAACGACTTGACCAGTCAGATCTCAATTCGCTTCACACCGCCATGGTTGGTGAGTTATCCAAACAATTTGCGGATATCGCCATCCAGAGCGGCTTTGAAATGCCCCACAATCCTGAAAGCAGCAGGTAAGGAAAACATTATCCCGGAAGAATTCACACATAAAATACTGGTGGTTGAAACAACCCCTGCCCTGCGGGAAAAAATCCACACCCTTTTAACCGAAAACGGCTTTGGGGTGAGCAGCTTTGCTGCGGCAAAAGAAGCACTTGATGCGCTTGGGGAAAACCCCGCTTCTTTCACCCTTATCATTTCAAGTTATATGATGCCCAAAATGAGAGGGGATAAAATCCTTATACAGGCAAAACAGATTGCTCCGGAAACCCAGCGTTTATTGGTTGTGGAAGCGTCTGAAATGCAAACCCTTGTCAACGCCATCAATTTTGCGAATATCCACGCATGTCTGACCCTTCCCTTCCAGGACGAGGATGTATTGAACCAGGTAAACCATTGCTGTAGGCAATATGAAACAAATCAGAAACAAAAAAGCCTGTTACGGCTGACCAGGCACCAGAACAAACAATTACTACAGATTGCTGTCAATTTCAAAAAAAAAGAAACCCTGTATGCCGGCCAGATGGAACAAAAGAACAAAAAAATCAAAATTCTTGCATCCAGAGTCCACTCGGGTGATACGCTCAAACCTGTTCTGCTCAAGGATATCCTGGACAGATGGAATATTGCCTTTTCCCAAGCCAGCTTCATTACCCAGTTTTCGGCAATCAAACGCGAAATCAAAAAAATACTTGAGACAGCCGCATTGTCTGCCGTTACCAACCCACCGGCGGATTCCATAGAAACACAAAAACATCAGGCTTCTGGTCCCCGCAATTTTCAACACCTCGTGGATACACTCTTACCACTGATATATGCAATTCTTATAAAAAGAGACCGCCCGCCCCGAATAGACACCCTGGACCATTTTTTTGACATCTCCCTGTCAGAGAACAACACAAAAGCATTTTTGCAGATAAAAGAGATGGACACACATGTGTTGAATCCTTCCCAGGTCAAGCTGTTTCTGGAGGAAAAAGATATCACCCACGGGATCATCCCGGACCATGAAATCGAATCGTATCTTTTTACATTCACGCCCGGAAACGGGCCATTTCTGGTGGCCTGGGGACGGGCACCGGTATATCCCGAAGATGCAAAGATCACCTATCATTTTCCCACAAATTTTCGCCATGCCGGAAAAATAAGAAATGACGGCAGCATTGATTTCAGTGACAGGGGAGGAATCCCCCATGTTGAAGAAGACACCCTTTTGGCGGAAAAAACATTTCCAAACTCGGGGATCCCGGGTTTGGATGTGTATGGAAGGATACTCATGGTGGATGAACCGGTGGATAAAAATTTTTCACCCGGTTTTGGAACAAGATTGTCTGAAGATGGGGATAAAATATATGCTGCCGCATCCGGCCAACCCCATCTGGATGCATTGGAAAATTTATCTGTATGCCCTGAATACCGAATAAGAGGGGATCTGGGATTTGAAACCGGGGATGTGCATTTTAAAGGAAATGTCATTGTGGACGGAACCATCAAACCCGGATTCAAGATAACCTGTGCCACATTGACGGCAAAGGAAATCAACGGCGCACAAATTGATATTACCGGAGACCTGAATGTTTCTTTCGGCATTGTTGATGCCACAATTGTGCGGGTAAAGGGCCGGATTCAGGCAAAATTTATTCATAATAGTTTCATAACCGCATTTGGCGATCTTATCGTGCAAAAGGAAATCATGGATTCCAAAATTTTCCTGAGTGGTGCCTGCATCAATACAGGCGGCGTGATAATCAATTCGGAAATATCGGCAAAAATGGGCATCGGTGTCGGCAGTGTGGGCAAAGCAGCCACAAAACCATCCATTCTCAAGGTGGGGAAAGATGAACAGACCAACCGGCTTGTCGCGGCTGTCGATGCAAAGCTGGATATGATTGCGCACAACATAAATGATTTGGCATCCCGGATCGTTCTGCTGGAAAAAGAAGACCATGATCTGCATGCCGTAATATCACAACACGCCTACATCCAGGACCGGGCGGAACTGCAAATTAAAGACATTGAATCCAAAACAGAAAAGCTGAAAACCGCCGGTAACATATCCGCTGTATTGAAGGGGTCAAATGCGGTCAAAGTTTTGCAAAAAACGGCAAAAAAAGCAGAAGCGGATATTAATGCCGGTTTTGCCCGGCAGGACGTCATTACCACGGAAATTGCCAAAAAAAAGAAAAAAACAGAAGAATACAAAACACTTCAACAGGAACTTTTTCAGGAAAAAGAGCAACTGCTTGCCTTTTTCAAAAAAGATCCCCCTTTGCCCAGTGTAAAAGTGGCAGGAACAATTGAATCCGGCACACGGATTTTTGCAGCACATTCTTCTATCATTCTGAAGCGCTCTTATTCACGGTGCCACATCCGGGAGGTGACAAAAACCCAGGAGGGTCCAGGTGGTATCCAGTATCATGAAATACAGATCACGTGAGGCGTAATCATTTCCTTACGCGACTCTTGGATCTGGCAAATATCCAGCCTGCCTGATCAGCAATTCCGCAATTCACCATCAAAAAATCCCCCCGAATTTCCTTTGGCAGGTCTACATAAAATTAAACGGTGGATTTGGGAAAAAATTTATGATACCAATTTTATTCAAAACTTGTTAATGTCAGTAGGTACAGGAAAGTTTGGATTTTTGACAATTCAAAAGCCCTATTTATTCTAACAAACTAAAGCTGCCCACCTGAAACGCGGGGGTTTTAACCGCGAATGAGACTAATAAAGTCAATGTCTGATGCGGGGAGGAAAGCGCTATGGTAACCACTTTGATAGACCAGATATCCGAAGATATCGTAGAGACAATACATGAATCCCTTTTGGTGTTGGATTCAGATCTGAAGGTTATCTTAGCAAACCGTAGTTTCATCGATTCATTCAAGGTCACGCAGGAAGAAACTTTAGGCAGATTTATCTATGACATAGGCAATAAACAGTGGGACATCCCCAAGCTGCGGGAACTGCTGGAAACCATCCTTCCCCAAGAGACAACCTTTGACAACTACGAGGTTGAGCACAATTTTGCCACCATCGGCAGGCGCACAATGCTGTTGAATGCCCGGCAGATTGAACAAGCGACAGGCAAGGAACGGATAATCCTGCTGGCCATTGAAGACATCACTGAGCGCAAGGAAATAGAAAAAGGTCTGGCAAAAGCGCATGAAGACTTAAAGGCATTAGCCTCCGAGTTAGAACGTGCCGCTCGGGTAAAGTCTGATTTTCTTGCCAACATGTCGCATGAACTCAGGACCCCGCTCAACTCCATTATCGGCTTCTCCGAGGTATTATACGATGAAACCTTCGGATCCCTTAATGAGAAGCAGAAGCAATATGTGAATAATGTTTC
>JAIVHE010000295.1 GCA_020201255.1 Desulfobacteraceae bacterium | reverse complement strand
ATCCGCACTGGGGTACCTGCTTTTCGATCCACGCCACCTTTACCGGGTGATCCGCCGGCAGGCCCTCGATGGTGGTAATTTCGCTTTCAAGAACCTCATCCACATATACAATACAGGACCGCCGGGCCTCTCCATCAATGAGCACCGTGCACATGCCGCACTCGGAAATCCCGCAGGTATATTTGACACTGGTCAATCCCAGGTTGTCCCGCAAAACCCAGAGCAGCGGCGTGTCCGGGTCTGCATCAACCGGTCTTTTTTTGCCGTTTACGTTCAGGGTGATCATTGGACTTCCTCCCTTAAATAAAATGTAATAGTGTGCCACCCATGCACTGCCCTTTGGCGGGGTGTGCCTGTCAGGTTCACATTGCTGCCTCTGTCTTATTCTTTGAAGCAGATGGATGCATCCTTGGCCAATGCCAGTCCGGCACTCACTTCCAGGGCCTTGAGAATGCCGGATATGACAGGGCAGGAAATATGGGGGATGTTTTTTAATGAAGTTTCCAATATGGTGGAATGGACCGCTCCGGTCTGTTTGTTTTTGAACAGTTCCGTCATCAGATCCATCTCTTTGTCGCCAAGAAGCTCATTTACTTTCTGCCAGTTGGGGCATTGGCTTTCCAGTCTGAATATGGCCTTGTATCCGGTTGTCTTTTCAGCATAAACATGTGTAATAAAGCCGCAGATGCCGGCATTGATTTCAACGGTTGTCATCAAATTTTTCCTTTATAGGTCTTTTTCATAATGCATGTCTTTTTTAGGGTATCCATCTGGCAATTACAAGACAATCAATGGTGCCCAAACAGCCATTTTACTGTCTATCCCCTTTTGAGCCAGTCGGTTATCTCCTCTGCCTGATAGGTTTCCTGATCAAGGGAAAGTTCCAGATTGGTGATTTCGCCTGCATGCTTCTGCGTTTCTTCGTCGTTTTTCAGGGCCTGATGGCGTTTTATGGAAGATTCCACATCTTCCAGGGTCTTTGCCAATGCGGCGCCGATGCTTGAACTCAGGTTCAATGGCTGAACCGTAAAGCGCGGAGGAATCCCGTTTTCAGCCACGGGTTCGGAAAGATGAGCCAGTTGTTTCATTTGGGTCATGGCAAAATCCATGATTTTCCATAAGTAACCTCCTGTTTTTAACGGGTTTGAAATATATAGCTGGTATCCA
>JAIVHE010000058.1 GCA_020201255.1 Desulfobacteraceae bacterium | reverse complement strand
ATCCATGTGACAGGGGACATGGGACTGCCTGCCATCAAAGGGATCAGTTTTGATCTCTATGAAAATGAGATTTTCGGTATTGCCGGGGTGGCGGGCAACGGCCAGCGGGAACTGGCCGAAGCCATCACCGGGATTCGAAAAATCGACAAAGGTTCTGTGCGCATCAAGGACAAAGATATCACCAACCTGTCTCCCAGACACATTTATGACCACGGGGTGTCCCATGTGCCGGAAGAGCGCATCCGTTTCGGCATTGCACCGGGACTTTTTCTCTATGACAATGCCATTTTAAAGCAGCATCACCTGAAAAAATTTTCCCGGCGGTATTTTCTCAAATACAACCAGGTAAAAGACCACACACAAAACATGGTTACCGACTTCAACATCCTGACCCATTCCATTGAAAACCAGATTCGAAACCTGTCCGGCGGCAATATCCAGAAACTGATCCTGGGCCGGGAAATCAGCGAACAGCCGCAGCTTCTGGTGGCATCCCATCCCACCTACGGGCTGGATGTGGGAGCCACGGAATTTTTGCGGCACCACCTGCTCAAACTGCGCAGCCAGGGCAGCAGTATACTGCTCTTTTCCGAGGATCTGGAAGAAATTTTTGCACTCTGCGACCGGATCGCTGTGGTGTTTGCCGGCGAGTTCATGGGAATTTTTGATTCCGATGATGAACGCCTGTGTGACATCGGCCTGATGATGGCCGGCTCCAGGCCTGTATGATTTTTCAACCGCTTACTTTTGTGATTCAACCGCTTACTTTTGTGAACTGTTAAGATACTGTCCATGATGCATATCACTTCCAGCGACCGATACCAGATAACCAGGCTGCGCTCCTTTATGACCAATGTCTTTTCCATGGCAGCAGGTCTTGTGGTCATCAGCATTATTTTTCTCATTGCCGGGGTCAACCCCCTGTTTGCCATATCGGAAATATTTCAGGGATCATTCGGCTCTGTTTACGGGTTCAAGGAAACCATCACCAAAGCCATCCCTCTGATTCTCATCGGTGCCGGTCTGACCCTGGCCTTCCGGGCAAAATTCTGGAATATCGGGGCCGAAGGCCAGCTGCTCATGGGGGCGATCTTTTCCACCTGGACCGGACTGACCTTTGGAAATACCCTGCCCTCTTTTGCCGTGATCCCGTTGATGTTTGCCGCAGGTTTTATAGGGGGTGCTCTGTGGGGCATTATTCCGGCCATACTGAAAATCAAATATGCCATCAACGAGGTCATCTCCACGTTGATGCTCAATTATATCTGCGCCCACATCCTGACCATGCTGATTGTGGGTCCCTGGAAAGGGGCCACCCGGTTCGGGTTTCCCGGTACCGACAACCTGCCGGATGCCGCCATCCTCAGTGTGATCCCGGGATCCCGCATCCATTATGCCACCCTGATCCTGGCCCTTGCCTGCGCCGCCATCCTCACCATTGTCATTTACCGGACCCGGTTCGGATATGAAGCCCGGGTGGTGGGGGAAAATCCCGAGGCCGGCAAATACGCAGGCATCGATTTTTTAAAAACCACCCTGATCCTCATGGCAATTTCCGGAGGACTGGCCGGACTGGCCGGTGTGGGAGAAGTGGCAGGCATCCACCACTACTTAGGATATCCGGCATCGGTTTCCTCGGGCTACGGGTTCACCGCCATTATCGTGGCATGGCTGGCCAAGCTCAATCCATTGTATGCCATTGTATCGGGCATCTTTTTTGCCGGGATACTGGTGGGCGGGGATGCCATCCAGATCTCCCTTGGACTGCCGGCGGCAACCGTGGATATTGTCAACGGCACCCTGCTGATCTTTCTCATCATGGGGGATTATTTTTTGCACAACAAAATAACCATTACCTTTACCCACAAATAGGCACCCATCCATGGAAGACATCATTATTTCAACGCTCCAGCGCACCATGGTGGCCGGCACCCCTCTGCTTTTGGCCACCACCGGAGAAATCATCTGTGAAAGAAGCGGTATCCTCAACCTTCCGGCATGGTGGGCAAACCCTATGTGGGCAAACCCTTGACCAGTAAAATGGATGACATCACCATTCCGGTATTATCGGATATCCCTTACATCGGCAAGATATTGTTCAGCCAGAGCCCGTTTTTCTTTCTGGCCATATTTCTGGCCCTGGTATCCTGGTTTTTTCTCCAGAGAACCCGGCTGGGCATACAGATCAGATCCACGGGAGAAAATCCCAAAGCCACGGAAACCCAGGGCGTAAATGTGTTTTTGATCCGGTATCTGTCGGTGATCATCGGCGGCGGGTTCTCCGCCCTGGCAGGGGCTCATCTGTCCATCTCCTATTCCAAGTCCTGGATCGAAGGCATGGTCGCAGGCCGGGGCTGGATCGCCATTGCCCTGACCATTTTTGCATTATGGCATCCGGGCCGGGCCATCTGGGCCGCTTTTTTGTTCGGCGGCATTTTTGTTGTCCAGTACCTGATGCAGCCTTTGGGCATCTCTCCTAATTTTCTGGCCATGCTGCCCTATATTGCCACATTGCTTATACTGGTTCTCATGAGTTTGAAAGATCCCAGAAAACTCAATGCCCCTGCCATGCTGGCCACCCCGTATAAAAGAGGGGAACGCTGATTATTTCTTTGACTTTTTTGTCATTTTTGCTGAAAATAACCATCAGGATCTTTACACACAAAAAGGAGTACCCATGTCATCTCCCACCAATGCCATTGATGAAATTTCAAAAATATTTTTAACAACCATCCAAAAAACTCTTGAAACCGGCACCGGACAAGTGATCACCTTTTCATCCACTATCCAGGACATCCCCCGGGTTTCCATGAAACCGGATGTGACATCCTTTGTACAGTTTGAAGGTGACTACACCGGACTGGTTATCCTCAATTTTTCTGCTGAAGCTGCCTTTGCCATGGAACATACCCAGTTTATCACCCTGGAAACAATAGAAACACAACCACCCCCGGTCAGGTAATACCCGTGATATGAAACATCTACAAAACGCCATAACCGTCCTGATAATATGTTTTGTGCTTTTGACGGGACTGCCGGCTGTTTCTTTTGCCATCTCCATACCGGATGAAAAAAAACTGGCCGACAAGTTCATGAAAATGATACAGGAAGAAAGAGGCATTCTGGATGATCCTGCAGCCAGTCATTTGATCAACACCGTTGGGCGGCATATACTGATCCGGCTGCCGCCCCAGCCGTTCACCTATACTTTTTATCTTGTCGATGACGATACTTTCAATGCCTTTGCCAGCCCGGGGGCCAATATTTTCATCCACAGGGGCCTTATCACCGCCCTTTCCTCCACAGATGAACTGGCCGGCATCCTGGCCCATGAAATCGCCCATGCCGCCAGCCGGCATGTATCCGAGTCCATTGACCGGTCAAAAATAGTGGGTATCGGCAGCATGGCAGGGGTACTGGCCGGGGTGCTCATCGGATCAGCCGGCGGTGGAGATGCCGCTCAGGCCCTGACGGTGGGCTCCATGGCAGCCGGACAGTCCGCCATGCTGGCCTTTACCCGGGAGAATGAAACCGAAGCAGACCAGAAAGCCTTTTCAATGCTCAAACAGACCGCCTATTCCCCGGAAGGTCTGCTGGACAGCCTCAATATACTGCGGGCTGCAGATTTCAGGGGGATTGAAGGCATCCCGGATTATTTTAAGACCCATCCCGGCACAGGCAACCGGATTGCCCACCTGGCAGCCCTGCTGTCCACTTATCTCCCGCCGGAACAACCGATTTCGGCTCCTGATACCTATGACTATAATATGGTGAAATACCGGCTGATGGGGTTATACGAAGACACAGGCAAAAGTATCCAAAAAATTGAAACACAGCTGGCCAATGATATATCCGAATCTCACCGCAAGGCTTGTCATTATGGGCTGGGCCTTTTATCTGCACGGGAAAACCGGCGGGACAAAGCCATTTTACATCTGCAAAAAGCCCTGTCTTTTGATCTGCTCGATCCTTTGGTACTCGTGGAACTGGGGCGTGTATACACCATTGACGGCCAGTATGAAAAAGCGCTGGATCTGCTCTTGGGCATCCAGTCCGATCCCATACTGGGCACCATGGCCAGATATCATCTGGCCCGGACCCAACTGGCGCTTGGCGATCTTTTGTCTGCCAGAAAAAATCTGAACCAGGTAACGGCCATCTCTCCCCGGGCCTTTCCCAGGGCCTATTTTCATCTGGCCAACATCATGTCCAGAGAAAACAAAACAGCCCTGTCCCATTATTACCTGGGCCTGTATTATGAGATGATCAAGGATTGGAAAAATGCCGCGCGCCACCTGACAAAAGCCCTGGATGAAGGGCTGGAAGACACGGATATCAAAAATGCGGCACAAGAACGTTTGAAGGGAATATCAAAAGACAAGCCCTCATCCTGATGGCCAATATTGCGCTATTGGTATTTTAACTTGACATGGTATCGGTTTATCAAGTATGACATAGGGCAATGAAGCACCGAATCAAAATATGGTTTCATTCCGGATCCAGTTCCGAGATCAGGGAAATCACCCTGCACAAGCTGCTGGTGGTTTTCTTTGTGATGCTCGGCATGGGAACTGCAGGTGCTGTGGGCTGGATGGGGCACGATTACCACAGGCTGCGCAATCTTTCCTTGAACACCGAATCCCAGCACCAGGTGATCATTTCCCAGTCAGGTGAAATCAAAAGCCAGCGCCGGCAGATACAGCAGTTCGCAAAGACCATTGAAGACCTCAAATCCCGGGTGGATGACTTAGACACACTCGAAGACCGGGTGCGGCTCATAGCAGATATCAAAAAACCCGGCAATACCGGCGGGTTCATCGGCATCGGCGGTATTCCGGAAAACACCCTGGACCAGGATCTTCCCCTGGATGAAAAACACAACAGCCTGGTGCGGGAAATGCACCGCCAGGTAAACCAGACCGCTTTGACCGTTAAACAGCAGTTTCTGGACTTCGACCATTTAATAAAAGAGCTGGAAAAAAAGAAAAACCTGCTGGCATCCACCCCTTCCATCAAACCGGTTGACGGCTGGATCACATCGGGTTTCGGTTACAGGGATTCCCCGTTCACAGGAGAGCGCGTCTTTCATTCCGGGCTGGATATTTCCAACAAACCCGGGACAGAGATCATGGCCACTGCCGACGGAAAAATTTCCTATGCCGCCAGAAAAGAGCTGTTGGGCAACCTGGTCAACATCGACCATGGATACGGCAGGGTAACCCGTTACGGACACCTGGAAAAAATTCTTGTCAAACCCGGCCAGCGGGTAAAACGGGGAGATATCATCGGTCTTATGGGCAATACCGGCCAAAGCACGGGACCTCATCTGCATTATGAAGTACGCATCAACGGCGCCCCCATTGATCCGTTGAAATATATCCTGAACTAACGAACCCCGCATCCATTGCTGCATCGGCATTTACACAAAAAAACCAATTCCCCCCTGAATTTTTGGGGGTGTTTTTTTTGCATTTTTGATTTTATTTTTTCAATTAATGCTTATATGTTACCATAAACAATAATACATCATGTCAAAGGGCAGGGTAAATATAGATGGTACTTAATTTTTTCACAAAGGTCTTTGGCTCCAGCAATGAACGTCAGCTAAAGAAGCTGGATCCGTTTGTGCAGCAGATCAACGCGCTTGAACCACAGATGCAGCAGTTGTCTGATGAAGACATGGCACAAAAAACCGTGGCATACAAAGAACGGATCGGCAACGGCGAATCCTTAGATGACATGCTGCCCGAAGCCTTTGCCCTGGTCAGGGAAGCATCGGTGCGCACCCTTGAGATGCGCCATTTTGATGTACAGCTTGTGGGCGGCATCGCCCTTCACCAGGGCATGATTGCCGAGATGAAAACCGGTGAGGGAAAAACCTTGATGTCCACCCTGCCTGCCTATCTGAATGCATTGTCCGGCAAAGGGGTGCACATTGTCACGGTCAATGACTATCTGGCCGACAGGGATGCGGAATGGATGGACACCATTTTCGGGTTTTTGGGAATGCGCACCGGCGTTATCCTCCATAACATGACGGACCAGGAACGAAAACAGGCATACAGCGCGGACATCACCTATGGTACCAACAATGAGTTCGGGTTTGATTATCTGCGCGACAACATGAAGTTCGACAGGGAAAGTCTTGCCCAGGGCAGCCTGAACTTTGCCATTGTGGATGAGGTGGATTCTATTCTCATCGATGAGGCCAGAACCCCTTTGATCATTTCCGGTCCGACGGAAAAATCCACCCATCTGTACACCCAGGTGAACACCATTCTGCCGGGGTTTCAAAAAGAGGTGGACTATACCCTGGATGAGGAATCCAAGACCGCTTCTTTGACCGAAGCCGGTGTTGCCAAGGGTGAAAAACTGCTGAACGTGGACAATTTATACGACCCGGCCAACATCGAGATCCTGCACCACCTGACCCAGGCATTGAAAGCCCATACTCTGTTTAAACGAGACACCGACTATATTGTCAAAAACAACCAGGTGGTGATCGTGGATGAATTCACCGGCCGGCTCATGAGCGGCCGGCGGTACAGCGAGGGACTGCACCAGGCCCTGGAAGCCAAGGAAGGGGTAAAGATTGAAAATGAAAACCAGACCCTGGCCTCCATCACTTTTCAGAACTATTTCCGCATGTATGAAAAACTGTCCGGCATGACCGGTACAGCGGAAACAGAAGCCCCTGAATTCAAGAAAATCTATGATCTGGACGTTCTGGTAATCCCCACCCATCAGCCCATGATCCGCAAGGATTTTGCAGACCTGATCTATAAGACAAAAAAAGAGAAATATGATGCTGCCGTCACGGAGATCATCGCCCTGCATAAAAAAGGCCAGCCCGTGCTGGTGGGGACCATTTCCATCGATGTATCCGAAGATCTGAGCAAAACCCTCAAGAAAAAAGGCGTCCCCCACAATGTGCTCAACGCAAAGCACCACAAGGCGGAAGCGGAGATCGTTGCCAATGCAGGCCAGAAAGGAGCGGTGACCATCTCCACCAACATGGCCGGCCGGGGAACCGACATCAAGCTGGGAGACGGGGTGGTGGAACTGGGGGGGCTGCATATTCTGGGCACCTCCCGCCATGAATCCCGGCGCATCGACAACCAGCTGCGGGGCCGGGCCGGACGGCAGGGAGATCCCGGATCTTCACGGTTCTATCTGTCTCTGGAAGATGACCTGCTGCGCATTTTCGGCGGAGAACGGATCCATTCGGTCATGGACAAACTGGGAATTGAAGAAGGGGAGCATATTGAACATCCCTTTATTTCCAAAGCCATTGAAAACGCCCAGTCCAAGGTGGAAGGCCACAACTTTGAAATCAGAAAGCATCTGCTGGAATTCGACGATGTCATGAACCAGCAGCGGGAGGTGATATACCGCCAGCGCCGCAAGGCCCTCATGGAAGACAATCTCAAATCCGTTGTCATGGATATGATGGAAGACAAGGCCTGGGAAGTGGTGAACAACTTTGCCGAGGACAAAAAGCCTGTGTCCGACTGGGACCTGCCGGGTCTTGAAAAAGCCGTGAAACAAAAATTCAATTTTGACCTGGACCTGACAACAGATATCCAGTCCCATGATACATCCGACAGCCTGGCTGAATATGTTTTTGCCAAAGCCAAAGCGCAGTATGAACAAAAAGAAGCCATGATCGGACCGGATCAGGCCCGGTCCCTGGAAAGGTTTGTCATTCTTCAGACAGTGGATACACGGTGGAAGGAACATCTTTTGTCCATGGATCATCTCAAAGAAGGCATCGGCCTGCGGGGGTATGCCCAGCAGGACCCGCTGCGGATTTATAAAAAAGAAGGGTTTGACATGTTCCATGATCTCATGGAGCGCATCAAAGATGAAATCGTGGACATCCTGTTCAAAATTCAGATTTCCATGGCTGATCCGGCAGAGAAACTGCTGCCCAGAGAA
>JAIVHE010000057.1 GCA_020201255.1 Desulfobacteraceae bacterium | reverse complement strand
ATAATCAATATATCTTACAATAGTATAAGGCCGCAAGTCCGTGAAAAACAGGATGGATGACAATTTTTCCAGGACCAGGAATGGTGCTGAAATATCATTCACACCGGTCCTGAAACGGTTGATGATTCCGCTGGTCTGTGTCTTTGTGCTGCTTGCAGCCGGGTTCGCTGCATTGATGGCACACCACCAGAACACCCGGCTGAACAAAACCGGGCAGCAGATGCTTGCCCGGGCAGACAGGGAATTTTCCCGGGCTTTGGATGAACAGTCCTTGGCCATGACTGCCATGCTGGATATCCTGATAAGGGAAACAACTCTTTCCCCTGCCCTTGCCGCAAGAGACCGCGAAAAACTGCTGGACAGATATGCCCCTGTTTTTGCCGGTCTGAAAACGCGATACGCCATTACCCATTTCTATTTTCTGGACCCCGGGCGCACCTGTCTGCTCCGGGTCCATAAACCCCAAAAACACGATGATCGAATACAGCGGTTCACCGCAGTGCAGGCGGAAAAAACCGGGAAAACCGCTTTTGGTATTGAACTGGGACCTTTGGGCACCTTTACTTTGCGGGTGGTGCAGCCGGTTTTTGACAATGGTGCACTTGCAGGATATGTGGAACTGGGCAAGGAGATCGAGGATATCCTTGGCAGCATTCAGCAGCAGACCGGTGCGGAACTGGCAGTGGCCATCCGTAAAACCGCTCTAAAGCGCAGCAGCTGGGAAGCGGGCATGAAAATGCTGGGCCGGGCAGCGGTCTGGGACCGCTTTGACCGGGACGTACTGATCTATTCCACCCTGACACCCTTTCCGGAAAAAGCCGCAGCATTTGTGGGAGAAAACAACCAGTTTCAT
This sequence comes from Desulfobacteraceae bacterium, assembly GCA_020201255.1. GTDB lineage: Bacteria > Desulfobacterota > Desulfobacteria > Desulfobacterales > Desulfobacteraceae > Desulfotignum. Next base: position 7,135 of record JAIVHE010000057.1, on the reverse strand, counting down.
GGAACAACCTTTGCACAAACCCGGTTCCGTGACCGCACATGGCACATCATGGCCACCCCTCTCCTGGATGTATCCAGCGCTGAAGTGGGAGATATGCTGATCATGGCAGATGTTTCAGACCTCAAGGCGGAGTACAGACGGCTCGTCATAACCGTCACCGGGGCAGGTATTTTGATTTTTGCCGCTTTGTCAGCGCTGTTTTTCATGCTGCTGCGCCGCATTGACACACAGGCATCTGCCCAGCACGCCAGACTGCGGGCTTCTCTGCTGCTGCAGAAACAGGCCCAGGAAAAACTCCAGGAAACAAAAGAACGGTTTGAACTGGCCATTGCCGGCACCAACGACGGGATCTGGGACTGGGATTTGCGATCCAATGACCTGTTTTTATCAAAACAGTGGAAAGCGATGCTGGGGTACCAGGAGCATGAACTTGAAAACAGGTTTGAAACCTTTACTGATCTGCTCTATAAAAAAGACCGGGACCTGGTGGATAACTATGTAAAGCGCTATTTAAACGGCGAAATTGAAAAATATGCCATTGAATTTCGCATGAAGCATAAGGATGGCTCTCTGGTATGGATACTTGCCAAGGGAGAAGCCATCCGTGATGCTACGGGCAAGCCGTTCCGCATGGCCGGCTCCCACAGTGACATCACCGAGCGCAAGCAGGCGGAAGCAGACCTGGAAGAACAGACGGCCCGGGCCAACACCATGGCTGTGCAGGCGGAAATGGCAAACATTGCCAAGAGCGAATTTCTGGCCAATATGAGCCATGAAATCCGCACCCCCATGAACGGGATCATCGGCATGACCGGTCTGCTGATGGAAACAGAACTTGACCAGGAACAAAATCGGTATGCGCAGATTGTCCGCACCAGCGGGGAAGCACTTTTGAACATTATCAACGATATTCTGGATTTTTCCAAAATCGAGGCCGGCAAGCTGGACCTGGAAGTACTGGATTTCGACCTGGTGAGTCTGCTTTCCGATTTTGCCGCTTCCCTGGCACTGCGGGCCGAACAAAAAGGGCTGGAAATAATCTGCAGCCCTGATCCCGAGGTACCGGCCCTGCTCCGGGGAGACCCGGGCAGGCTGCGTCAGGTTCTCACCAACCTGACCAGCAATGCCATCAAATTCACCCACAGCGGCGAGGTCTCGGTGCGGGTTGCCCTGGTTTCTGAAACCCGCGACCGTGTGTTGCTGCGCTTTTCAATCCAGGACACCGGCATCGGCATTTCCCAAGACAAGATGGGACTGCTGTTTCACAAATTTTCCCAGGTGGATGCCTCCACCACCCGGCAGTACGGAGGCACCGGCCTGGGCCTTGCCATCTCCAGGCAGCTGGTGGAAATGATGGGCGGCACCATCGGTGTTGAGAGTGAACCAGGCAAGGGATCCACATTCTGGTTCACCGCAGACCTGGGCAGGCAGCCCCGGGGCTCCCAGATCCGGGCTGCTTTGCCTGCAGATCTGCATGGCATCCGGGCATTGGTTGTGGATGACAATGCCACCAACCGGGAAATCCTGCTCAGACACATGGCCGCCTGGGGCATGCGGCCGGAACCTGCAGCAGACGGACCGAATGCGCTGGAGGCTTTACACCGGGCCGTGGATGCAGGGGACCCTTTTCAGGTGGCTGTCATCGACATGCAGATGCCGGGCATGGACGGCAAAGACCTGGGGAGGGCAATCCAGTCAGATCCGCGCCTGAAAGTTACCCGCATGATTATGCTCAATTCCTTAGGGACCCGGGGTGATGCCAGACAGTTTACAAAAATGGGATTCAGCGGCTACCTGACAAAACCGGCACAGCACCAGGAATTGCAGGGGGTATTGTCCCTTGCCCTGGCAAAAGGGAAACACAGTACCACGCTGCAGCCCATTGCCACCCGGCACACTGCCAGGGAAGCTTTGCAGCTCACTGTTGACAGCAACGTCCACATTTTGCTTGCGGAAGACAATATCATCAACCAGCAGGTGGCTTTGGGTATTTTGGAAAAACTGGGGCTCCAGGCCCATGCCGTGGCCAATGGCCTCCTGGCGTTACAGGCCCTGGAGTCCTTCTGCTATGACCTGGTACTCATGGATGTGCAGATGCCTGAAATGGACGGCCTGGAAGCCACCCGCCGTATCCGCAGCCCCCGATCATCTGTGTGCAGCCATGATGTCCCCATCATTGCCATGACCGCCCTTGCCATGGCCGGAGACAAAGAAGCATGTCTTGCCGCCGGCATGAACGGCTATATTACCAAGCCTGTCAATCCGCTGACACTGGCGAATGAATTAAAAAAATGGCTGCCCGAAACAAAAACAACATCCTCCGGACAGCAAACAAACACCGGCCATAAAGTTTCGACCCATGGCAGCCGTGATCCAGGTGCCGGCATCTGTGTCTTCGACCGCACCGAATTTTTTGAACGGGTAATGGGTGACCGGGATCTGGCAAGAAAAATCATCACACAGTTTTTATCGGACATGCCCAAACAGCTGGCTGCAGCCAGAAACTGTATGGAAAAAGGCGACATTGACCAAACAGGTGCCCAGGCCCACAAGATAAAAGGGGCTGCTGCAAACATGGCTGCCAAACAGATGCATCAAACGGCCCGGGCCATGGAAAAGGCATGCAATGGCAAAGATGCAGGGCAGCTGGCCATACTGATGGCCCGGCTGGAACACCGGTTCATCCAGGTGAAAGCAGCTATGGAGGCAGACATATGAACACGCGTTTATCAGGGAAAAATGTGTACCCGGACACCGGCGCAGAGAGAAAATATGTACCCGGACACAGCAGTAAAGGAGTATTGTCATGAAAATATTGATTGCGGAAGATGATACCGTATCCTGTACCATGCTTGAGGCGGTTCTGACCAAATGGGGATACACGGTTATCTGTACTGATGACGGGGATGCGGCCTTTACCGCATTTGAACAGGATGATGCCCCGCAACTGGCGCTGCTGGACTGGGAGATGCCGGGATTACACGGCCCTGATCTGTGCCGCAAACTACGTCAGCACAAACACAAAGACCCTTTGTATCTGATTTTGCTCACCTCCAGAAACAACAGTGAGGACCTTGTCCAGGGCCTTGAATCCGGAGCGGATGATTATGTTGTCAAACCCTATAACATGGCTGAACTCCAGGCCAGGATCAATGTGGGGCGCCGCATGATTGTTCTGCAAAATGAGATGCGGGAACGTGAAAGGCTCCAGGGGGTGGTGGAGATGGCCGGAACGGTATGTCATGAGCTGAACCAGCCGCTGCAGATTGTTTCAGGCCACTCTGAAATCCTGCTGATGGACATGGATAAAAATGACCCGCATTTCCAAACCGTTGAAATCATCAAAAAAAATATCAGCCGCATTGGAAAACTGACCCGTCAAATCATGCAGGTCACCAGTTACCAGTCCAAACCATACCTGAAACAAAAAATTATCGACCTTGACCAGGCAGCAGGATCCCGGCACAATACAAACCCAAATGAGCAGCCATAAAAGGCATCCAAAAATTGCAGAACTGAGTGATCAAAAAACGGTATCCAATTTCAGGCCCGGCTCCTGGATACCTGGTCAGTGTTCAGGAATTTTCCCCTTGTCAAACCAGTGGCGGGCCAGATAGACAAAAGGGGTGTCCGCCGCACCTACCAACCATTTCAACAGATAGGTGGTCCAGAAAATCTGCACCAGAACCCCCAGAGGGAAAACCCCCCAGAAAGCCAGAACAGTAAAAATCGTTGAGTCGATGAACTGGCTGACCATGGTGGAAGCGTTGTTGCGCAGCCAGATCATGCGGACGGCCGGAAACCGCCTGCGCCAGAAATCATATGCCCACACATCATGCATCTGGGAAATCAGGTATGCCAGAAGACTCGCTCCCGCAATTCTGGGCATGAACCCGAAAATCACGGCCATACTGTTCTGGACAAAATCATCCGGGGCCGGTGTGAAAACCAGGGCCAGGTTCATGCATACACAATATTGCCCAGGGTCGCGGTGATGCCGAACAGCTCCACCAGCTTGATCACCTGGATATTGGCCACGATGGCTGCCAGGGGCACCCAGGCATAAAGTCCCATCCGCCCGAAAAATCTGTATGAAACAAGGATACACCCAAAATTGACGGCCAGCATGGCCAGCCAGAGCAGTTCGTTCAAGGAAAGTCTCCAGTTTTGGTAAGGCGGGTGCTGTGACCGCCATGGTTCATGTTGAAGTGCCGGGTCAGCCAAACCATCAGCAATAAAGACACTATCTGCAACAGGATCGGCACTTTACCAGGTTGAAATCAGAAAATCAACACCATAAATTGCACAAAAATTCACCCGACCCCTTTTCATTCTTTCAAAAGTGTATTACATAAACCAACTTATCCGAACTGATATATAAACAATGAATCACCCGGCAGCAACTCCGGGCGGTTCAAACCAGAATCTGGAGATAACGCATGGGAAAAAACAAAAAAGAAGAAACATTGATGGACAAAGTGGTCTCGCTTTCCAAACGCAGGGGATTTGTATATCCTGGATCGGAAATCTATGGCGGCCTTGCCAATTCCTGGGATTTCGGACCCTTGGGGGTGGAGCTGCTCAACAACCTGAAACAGGCGTGGTGGAAAAAGTTTGTCATTGAAAGAACCGATATGGTGGGACTGGATGCCGCCATCCTCATGAACCCCGATACCTGGGTGGCTTCCGGCCATGTGGGCAGCTTTGCCGATCCCCTCATGGACTGCAAAAAATGCAAATCCCGGGACCGGGCCGACAAACTGGTGGAAAAATGGCAGTTTGACAACAAATCAGACGAGACACCTGCCAACTGGGCCGGTGAAAAAACGCCCCCCCAGGACATGCTCGATTTCATCAATGAAAAAAACATCACCTGTTCCTATTGCGGCAGCCTGGACTGGACCCTGCCCAAGGCCTTCAATCTGATGTTCAAGACCAAACAGGGGGTTGTGGAAGGCGAAGGCAAAGATATTTATCTGCGGCCGGAAACCGCCCAGGGTATTTTTGTAAACTTTAAAAATGTCCAGACCACCTCCCGCAAAAAAGTGCCCTTTGGTATTGCCCAGATCGGCAAGGCTTTCAGAAATGAAATCACCCCGGGTAATTTTGTGTTCAGAACCCGGGAATTTGAACAGATGGAAATCGAATATTTCTGCAAGCCCGGCACCGAACTGGAACATCATGACTACTGGAAGACCTTTACCATGGACTGGTACAAAGGCCTGAACGTCAATCCGGACAACCTGCGGCTGCGGGAGCATGATGCATCCGAGCTGTCCCACTACTCCAACGCCACCTCGGATATTGAATACCAATACCCCTTTGGCTGGGGGGAACTGTGCGGCATCGCATCCAGGACCGATTATGACCTGAAGCAGCACATGGAGCACTCTGCCAAGGACCTGCAATATTTTGACGAGGTGACCAAGGAAAAATTCGTTCCTTATGTGATCGAACCTTCTTTGGGAGTGCAGCGCTCGGCCCTGGTATTCTTATGCGATGCCTATGAAGAAGAGCAGCTGGAGGACGGTGACACCCGGGTGGTGCTGCATCTGCACAACCAGCTGGCCCCCGTCAAAATCGCGGTCCTTCCCCTGCAAAAAAAACTGGGGGATGAGGCAGAAAAAGTGTTTACCCTGCTGGTACAAGAGCTGGGAATCAACATTGATTTTGACATGGTGGGCAGCATCGGCAAGCGCTACCGCCGCCATGACGAAGCCGGCACCCCTTATTGCGTCACCTTTGATTTTGATTCACTTGAAGATGCATCCGTGACCATCAGGGACCGGGACACCATGGACCAGACCCGCATGAAAATTACCGAACTGCCGGCATATTTTGGGGAAAAGTTCAAATATTAGGCCATATCTGTGAAACCTTTTTTGCCATGCCGGAACCATCCGGTATGGCAAAAAGCATAAATGAGCCGGAGAATCAGCGCACGCTTTCGTAGGTCGGCCGGACCCCGTTGTTGGAAAAAACAATCTGCCACAGCTGGTTCCGTCGGGCCCGGAACGTACCGGCACAGGCCAGCAGATAGTATGTCCACATGCGGTAGAACCGGCTGTCATAGGCAGGCTCAAGATGGTGCCAGTTCTCCACAAAATTGCGGTACCAGGCCATCAGGGTGGGATCATAATCCGGTCCAAAGTTGTGCCAGTCTTCCAGTACCAGCAGATTCTCCGCTGCTGCGGAAACCTGGCTGCTGGACGGCACCATGGAATTGGGAAAAATATAGGTGGAAATCCAGGGATCGGTCCATCGCACCGAGCGGTTGCCGGCAATGGTGTGCAGTAAAAACAGCCCCTGATCCGCCAGGCAGCGTTTCACCACCTCCATGAAGGTTCGATACTGGCCGGCCCCCACATGCTCGAACATGCCCACCGAAACGATGCGGTCAAAGGACTCATTCAAATCCCGGTAGTCCTGAAGACGGATCTCCACAGGCAGTCCCTGGCATCGTTTCTCGGCCAGGGAAACCTGCTCTTTGGAAACCGTGATACCCACAACTTGGGCCTGGTATTTTTCGGCTATATACGCTGAGAGCCCGCCCCATCCGCATCCGATGTCCAGCACTCGCATGCCGGGCTGCAGGTGTAATTTGCGGCAGATCAGTTCCATTTTAAATTCCTGGGCCTCATCCAGGGTCCGGGCTTTTTTCCAATAGGCACAAGAATAGTTCATCCATTTGTCCAGCATCAGGGAAAAAAGCTCATTGCCGATGTCATAGTGCCGCCGGCCGATTTCAAAAGCCCTGAATTTTCCCGGGGATGTGGACAAAAATGCCTTGGTCCGGCACCACAATGCGGTGAGGGATTTTTTGGCTTTCTGGTCGATCCTGACCTGCAGAATACGGTCAAAAAACTGGTCCAGCTGGCGGCACTCCCACCATCCATCCATGTAGCTTTCCCCCAAAGCTTTTGAGCCGCCGGCCACCAGACGTTTATAAAAAAGGTCCTCTTTTACCTGGATGTCCCAGGGCCGTGATCCGTTAATCGCCACATCGGCAGAGGCAAATAGGTCTGTTACCAGTTGTTGGGAAGAGGTATTTTTCATGGCATTACTCCTTTTGCAAGCGTGATCAGGCAAAATGCCGTTCATGAGACAATACCGCCCGGAAAGGTTGACAGAACAG
>JAIVHE010000360.1 GCA_020201255.1 Desulfobacteraceae bacterium | reverse complement strand
AATCCGGACCATGGCGGCCATGTCCTACAAGTTTTCCATCGGCCAGCGGGTAACCTATCCCCAGCCGGGGTTGTGCTACTGCGCCAATTTTCTGAACATGATGTTTGACAATGATGTGGTGCCCTATCATATTGACCCGGATCTGGTCCGGGCGTTGAACGTCTTCTGGATTCTGCATGCCGACCATGAACAGAACTGCTCCACCACGGCGGTGCGGGTGGTGGGTTCCGGCAAGGTCAATATCTATGCCACCTTATCTGCGGGTATCAGCGCCCTGTGGGGGCCGCTGCACGGCGGGGCCAACCAGGCAGTGATCCACATGCTGGAACAGATTCAAAAGGACGGCATGACCATTGAACAATGCATTGCAAGGGCCAGGGACAAAAATGATCCCTTCCGGCTCATGGGGTTCGGGCACCGGGTATACAAGACCTATGATCCCCGGGGCAGGATCATGAAAAAAATGTGTGACATCGTGCTTGCCAAGGTCAAGCGGCATGACCCGCTGCTGGATATCGGCCGGCAGCTGGAAGAGGCTGCTCTGGAAGATGCCTATTTCCAGGACAAACATCTCTATCCCAATGTGGATTTTTATGCGGGCATTGTGTTGCGGGCCCTGGGAATTCCCACCAACATGTTCACGGTGATGTTCGCCATCGGCCGGCTGCCGGGCTGGATCGCCCAGTGGAAGGAGGATGTGGCAGATCCGGAAATGAAAATTTCCCGGCCCCGGCAGATTTATACGGGCAATACCATCAGCGACTATATCCCCTTTGAACAGCGCAAAGGTGAAAATGGGCAGGGAGTCGTATAACAGGAAACTCTCCTTAATGTCCATGACGGAAATCATCGCCCACAGAGGGGCCAGGAGCCTGGCCCCGGAAAACACCCTGGCTGCCGCGAAAACAGCCTGGCAATCCGGTGCCCACCGCTGGGAAACCGACATCCAGGTCACCCGGGACGGTCATCTGGTCCTGTTTCACGATGCCGGTCTTCTGCGGTGCACCAATGCAAAAATTTGGTTTACACACCTGCCGTCAGATGACCGCAGAAAATTTTTCCTGTCACAATTTACCCTGGCACAACTCAAAGAGCTGGATGCCGGGTCCTGGTTTGAAAAAACAGATCCGTTTTCCACCATTCAGATGGGATATGTGACGCAGCAAACCCTTGCCGGATTTGCAGCCGAAAAAATTCCCACCCTGGAAGAGGGGCTTTTGCTCACAAAATCGCTGGACTGGCAGATCAACCTGGAACTCAAGGACCATGGCACGGATCCTGTTTTTTTTCATACCGTTGACACCACACTGGCTGCTGTTGAGGCCACAGCAATACCTGTCGGAAAGGTAGTTGTTTCCTCATTCAACCATGAATGGCTGGACCGGGTAAGGCGGTTGCGGCCCGATATTCATATCCAGGCCCTGCTGGGGGAATCTGCCGACGATATGAGAAATTTCACGCCCGGTCGGTTCTCAGCCTACAATATCAATGCCGACCTTGTGGACATCTCTTTTGTGCAGCATCTTGTGACCCAGGGCTTTGAAGTCAACCTTTTCACAGTCAATGATCCCGACACCGCAGCCATGTTCATTCAGGCCGGTGCCAAAGGGATCATCACGGATTTTCCCCAGTTGTTAACCTAAGTTTTTTGGGCCCCACCTCCCTGGATATCCTGATGCAGATTCAAAAAAACGAAAGCACATTGTCTGATGAATTTTATGCCAGGGTTTTGCACTGTATGAAAACAGGCTCTTTTCACATGGCGCGTTTCATACCAGGCTGTTTCAAACAAAACTGGTGGTGTGATCTGGTGATGCCTGGACTCATATCTACATACGATTGCCCTGCAATGGTTTCAATGTGATCTTGTGACCATGTTGTTGCTGCTGCTCAACCACAGAAAATTTTTCCATGTCGGATGCAAGCACTTTTGCACAAAAGATTCCCCGGAATTCTGTTCCCTGGAAGGCTTTGCCAGAGACTGTGATGGTACAGATATTTTTGCGGGATCTCGCCCATTCATAAACAGCGCACCGTGATTGCACAAGAGACAGTATCTGTTTTTCTATTACAGGCGCCAATGATGCAATTTCATTTTCAAGGGCATCCTTTTTTGTGTTGTGGTCTTTTTTTTTCCTGTTCAATTCTTTTAATTCGATAATGGCATTTTCCATTCTCTTTTTAAAGTTTTTGGCAAGCGTGGAAATATTTTTTTCATTGGCTGCCTTGGTGTCGATTTTATCCTTTTCTTTTTCAAGAATTCTTTTTTTGTACTTTGCCCTGTCATGGAATAGTTTCATTTCAACCATTTTTTGAAATGTTTTTTTTATCATATGATCCTGTTCCTGGTGTTGTGTCTTCAGGTCGTCCAGTTTTTCGTTGATACGCAGTATCTTTTGCTGGATGGCGCGTCCCAGCATAACGATATGATGCTCTGCTCCGGAAGCAATGATACAGGAACGGGTTCTTTGGCTTCCAACACCTCTGAGAACGACACCTTTTGTGGAATAAATATCGGACGAAACAACCCGGCACTGACCTGCGTCAACTTTTCCGCTGCAGTGGATAACAGAATCAATGATTTCATTTTTGATATAAATATTGCCAAATGTTTCAATGCGGCAATTATGAAGATACCGGGCATATATATCTCCCTGGGTCCGGATGATTGTATCGGTGATCCCCACGGCAACAGTTATGTCTTTTACAGCGTCAATTTCTGCGTCCCGGATTTCCCTGGCGGTTATGTGACCTGCAGTAACCGGATAAGCACCGTAGAGTATACCGGATATGGACAAATCTGCATAGGGTTCCAAAGGGCCGTATCTCAGGTCTGCATCTTCCAGTACACTGATTTTGGGATGAACAAACAGTTTGCGCTCCACGGACAGGCCGGGAACCCCGGTTTTTGCCGCCACCACGCCCAGACCATCACGGGCGGGCCGTGTATTTTTGCCGCAATGGAAAGTAAAATCCGTGCCCCGGTTTTGATGGCTTTTTTTTCCGAACACATCGGTTTTCAGATAGGTATCAGGACCGGATGTCTGGGTCATCAACACCTGTCCCTTGCGTTTTTCTCCGGAGTCTGTCAGCTCTGTTTCAAGAAAACATTTGGCCTGGGTGTGTTGCAACAGGTCTGTGGAAAAGTCGGTTTTGGCGGCAATAAATTGTAGGTCCTGTATTGCCAGATGCGTCTGGAGCAGGGGATCCGGATATATGCCATGGGTGATGCCGCTGGATGCGAGGGCCTGTTTGAGTGCTTCAAGGCTGGTGGCTGCCATGTCTTCTTTTGCAATGATCACGCTGGCTTCGGTTTTGTCCTGGCTGATCTGAACCTGTATGTGGGAGGAAAACGATTCCCGGTCATTGTGCTGGAGCCGGTTCTGTTCCAGCAATACCATTTGTTTTTCAGCCTGGGTCAGCATTCCCATATCCACCATGATATTACCGAGGTGTTTCAGGGAGTGGCCTGCTTCAAAGGCCTCTTCCTGGGCTTTACCGGCAATGGCCACATCCAGCTGGGTTGCCAGTTTTTTTTCGATCACGGCAGCAGCAAACTCTCTGTCCAGCGCCTTGATCTGTAAAAACTGCTGTTCGTATTCGGACAAGAGGGGAAGGGTTTTGTTTTTTTGATCCTGGCCTGATGTCTTGTGGTGTGCCGAAGAATAGATCTGATTGCTCTGGTGCTCTAAAAAGGTCTGTTCTTTTAATATCTGCTGCTTTTGTTCGGGGGTAATAACCCCTGCTGCCTCCAGAATATCCCCGATCAGTATTTTGACCTTGGCCCGGCGGAACTCACTTTTCTGGTGTTCCATGGCTTTGCGAACATCTTCATGGGTGGCGAATCCTTTTGCAACGGCAATTTTACCAAATTTTTCTCCCAGATGTTTGATGATATGGTATTCCTGGATCAGCTGGAGCAGTTCGATTTGGTACTGGGTGGCAAATCCCTGACCCAAAAGCAGGTCTGCATAATCCGGCAAAGGCTTTTGTTTTTGCCGTAACGTATACAACGCTGTTATCTGCCGGTATTGTTCTTGTTGAATGGTGCCGTACTCCAAAGCAATGCTGGCAAGAGAGGGGATATTGCTAATTTCGGTCACAGGTTATCTTTTCCCATAAATAGTTAGGCAAATGTTTCATATAAATAGAATAAATAATCTGTGGTGGAATGTAAATGATAAGATTGCGATCACTGGTATTGATTTATCGGATGGTACTAAGATCAAGATACCTTTCCATATGCGCTTTCAGCCGGTCATAGTCTTTGTCTTTTTCCGCCGCCATGTCTGTTTCAATCACCGGTACAGGATCAAGACCGATCATTGAAAGCCATTTTTCGGTAATGGGGCCTGCATCAAAAAAACCATGGATATAGGTACCGGCCACCTGACCGCTGGATGCCATGCATCCGTCTGTCTCTGCAACGGCAACAGTGTTTCTGGAACAGATATGGACAAATGGCGTGCCGGCTGTCAAACGGGTGGCCCCCATGTGTATTTCATAGCCCCTGCCTTTTTTTCCATCCCATTCAAATTCGCTCAAGGTGGTGGTTTTGGGAGATTTCAAAATGGTTTCCACCGGCAGCAATCCCAGCCCCCGGGTACTGCCGGGGGTGCCTTCGAGTCCTTCCGGATCTTCCACAAAATGCCCCAGCATCTGGTATCCCCCGCAGATTCCCAAAATATGGCCACCATTTTGAAGATATGATTTCAAGGCCTTTTCAAACCGGTTTGTCACCCATTGAAGATCTTTTCTGGTATTTTTGGTTCCTGGAATGATAACCGCATCAAATCTGTCCAGTTCTTCCGGTACGTCGATAAAAATGGTTTGCAACGCTTTTATTCTGGCAAGGGCATGAAAATCTGTAAAATTTGCTATATGGGGCAGGCGCAAAATGGCAACAGTCGGTAGTTTTTTATTTAACATTTTGAAATTATTGTATTTTTCGATTTCAACTGAATCTTCTGCATCAATTTTAAAATGGGAATACCAGGGCAATACCCCCAGTACTTTTTTGCCGGTTTCGCGTTCAATCCATTCCACACCTTCTGCAAACAAGGCAATGTCGCC
>JAIVHE010000056.1 GCA_020201255.1 Desulfobacteraceae bacterium | reverse complement strand
GGTGCGGCGCATTGTGCAGATCACCGACAAATACAAGCTGCGGGTGGGGGTCCTGGCCCATGCCGGGGACGGCAACATGCATCCCATGATCCCGGCGGACAAAAGCAATGCCGAAGAATGGGGCCGGGTAACCGCAGCCTTTGACGAGATCTTCCAGGCGGCGGCCGAACTGGACGGCACCCTGTCCGGCGAACACGGCATCGGCCTGGCCAAATCCAGATACCTGCACCTGGTAATGAACCAGGACACCATTGATTTCATGAAAACCATCAAGCAGGCGGTGGACCCTGACAACATCCTGAACCCGGGAAAATTCGTATGACAGACCAGCCCGTCCAGAACTGCGGCAAATGCGGGTTGTGCTTGTCTGTCTGCCCGGTGTACCAGGTGCTCAAACAGGAACAGGCCTCCCCCCGGGCACGGCTCCAGCTCATCAAGGCTTATGAGAAAAAAGATTTGTCCGCTTCCCCTCTGCTGAAAGATCTGGTGTCCCAGTGCCTGATGTGCGGGGCCTGCAAAGTTGCATGTCCTTCGGGCATCAACCATTATGCCAAGTTCATGGAGATGCGCCAACAGCTGGCCAAAGCCCAACCCGACCCGCCCGCCATCCGCAGCCTGGTATATCTTCTGGCCAAAGAATACCGCCTGCGCATGGGTGCAAACCTGGCCAGGATCGGCCGGCGCCTCACCCCGGCGGCCTTTGCACATAAATACAAGATCGGCAACATCCCGGTGAGCCGGTTTCCGGAGATGAACCGCCGGCCCTTCCGCAGCACCCTGCCCCGGGTGTCCCCTGCCAGGGGCATCCCAAAAAGCGATTCCAGGGGCGGCTCCAGGGAAGGTTCCATGGATGATTCCTGGGGTGATTCCAGAGAAAACCCAAGTGGCGATTTCAGGGGCAGCCCCAGAGGCAATGCCAAAGGCAACCCCAGGGGCCGGGTGATCTACTTTACCGGTTGCGCCACCAATTATCTTTTTGCCGATACCGGACAGGCCACTGTGGATATCCTCACCCGCCTGGGGTATGAGGTGGTGATTCCCCCGTCCCAGACCTGCTGCGGCATCCCCATGATGTTCCACGGGGCAAGGGACCATGCCTGTGAAAACATGGCGGTGAACCTGACGGCCCTCCAGGGGGCCATTCAGGGGGCCGGCCATGAAAACGACCGCCCTGACGTGGATAATACCGCCCGGGATGCCGCCGTGGAAAACTGCGAGGCCGTGATCGTGGACTGCACCACCTGCGGGGCTGCCTTAAAAGACGAATACCCGGCATTGATGCACACCCTGTCCGGCAGCCGCCATAAGGCCCTGACCCAAAAGATCATCCCGGACATGCCCGACACCATTGCCGCAAAAACCCGGGATATCCTCTCGTTTCTTCATGATCATATCGATGACCTGGCAGCCGCCATGACTTCGGACACTCCGAAACACAAGGTGATCTACCATGCCCCCTGCCATTCGAAAAACAGCTTCAATTCCCTGGCAAAGGTCCAGGCGCTTCTCAAGGCCCTTCCCTGCTTTGACTATATCCCCGTGCAGGATGAGGCTGCCTGCTGCGGCGGCGGAGGCACCTTTTTTTATGAATACCCGGATATATCCAAAAAAATGATGGCAAAAAAACTGGCCAGTGCCCGGGCCGCAGGAGCAGATTACTGGCTGACGGACTGCCCGGTGTGCAGGATCAACCTGCACGGCAGCCTGTCCGAAAAGGATACCCTCACCGTGGTTCATCCGGTCACCCTGATCAGCAAAGGACTGGGAGAATGAAAATCGATCTGGAAAAAGGCCGCTCCCACGTGACAGTGGTGCTTGCTGACAAAAATCTTCTGTCCATAATCCAGGGGAAAGCGGTGTCTTCCCTTTCCATGGACCAGACCGCCGCCGTCATTCAAAAAGGAATCCAGGACACAGCCCCGCCGGACATTGCCACACAGAAAGTGGCGGTCATCATCCCGGATGACACCCGGCTGTGGGCCAGAGGCGATCATTTCGTACCCTGCATCATCCAGGCCCTGGCAGACATGGGTGTGCCCGATGAACAGATCACGGTGATCATCGCCCTGGGCACCCATGCCCCGATCCCGGAAACCCGGTTCGCAGGCCTGGCCGGCCAGAGGTCTGTCAACCGGGTGCGCATCTGCAATTCCGCCGGCCTGGACCCGTCCCGACTGATCGAGATCGGCACCACCTCCCGGGGCACCTGCCTGACCGTGACCAAAGAAGCCGTGGAGGCGGATCATATCATCATTTTCGGCGGGGTCCTGCACCATCTCATTGCCGGTTTCGGCGGGGGCAGAAAATATATCCTGCCCGGCATTTCTGGATATGACAGCATCCAGCAGAACCATTCCCTGGCATTTGACGAAAACGGCCGTCCCCATCCCCTGGTGCGCCAGGCAGTCACTGCCGGCAATCCGGTCCATGAAGATATGATGGAAGGGGCCAACCTGTTTTTACAGGGAAAAACCGCGTGTTATGCAGCGGTGGCAGCCAACGGTGCCGGGGAAATCTTTTATGCGGCCGCCGGAGACCTGCACACTACCTTTGACCAGGGATGCGCAGCCCTTAACCGGGCCTGCTGTGTTGCAGTTCCACAAAAGGGAGATTTTGCCCTGGTGTCGGCCGGCGGATTCCGCACCGACGGCCAGCTGTATCAGGCTACCAAGGCGTTGTTCAACGCGGTCAGCGTGGTAAAGGACAACGGCGAAATTTTGTTTGTGGCCGGGTGTGACCAGGGGGTGGGCAACCAGGATTTTGCAAAGGTGTTGCAAATATATAACACCCGCCTCGGCGATCTGGGAAAAATGCTGACCCAAAATTTTCACATGCCGTCCTATGTGGCATTCCGGCTCATGGACCTGCTGAACCGGTTTACCATATCGCTGGTGTCAGAACTGCCCCCCGACCTGGTCCGGGACCTGGGGTTCACCCCTGTCTTTGACATCCCGGCATACACTGGGGCATTGACCGGCACCGGATATGTGATTCCATTCGGGGAAAACATCCTCCCCATGGTCAACACCCCATAACCGACAGGGAGGGCATCATGGATGAACAGATCATATCCCGGAACATCAAAACCCTGCGCACCCGCAAGAAACTCACTCTGGATGAACTGGCCCGCCGCACCGGCCTGACCAAAGGGTATCTGTCCAAGGTGGAGCGGTCCCGGAAAGCCCCGCCTTATTCCACCCTCACCCGCATTGCCGGTGCCCTGGATGTGGCCGTCACTGCCATACTTTCCCACACTGTGGCCCCGCCCGAAGATGTCCGCCTGTTTCTTTCCAAAGCCTGCGACCGCACCATTATCCGGGAAACCCCCCAGTTTGCAGGATATGATTATGAAGTCCTGGCCGGAGGCAAACCCGGCAAAAACATGGAACCCTTCATCATCCACGCCCCGTTCGAGATCCACAAAATGTACTCCCACGAAGGCGAAGAATGCATGTACATCCTGGACGGACAGCTGGAATTCATCCACGGGGACCAGACCCTGATCCTGAATCCCGGCGACAATGTCTACTTTGACTCCAACGTCCCCCACGCGGGCCGCAGCCTGGGAAAGAAAAAAGCCCGCCTCCTGGTGGTCATTTATTTTTACAAGCGCAACCAGGTGTAGCCGGCCAGATTACCACCCTTTGCACTCCACAGATGCCCGGTTTATAAAATGATCATAAAGAAGATTGTTGCGCGTGTGCAGAATTAATGATAGGGAAAATTATGGTTAGGGTTTGCAAATTTTTTTGATAACGAAAATGGCCTGCGCCTGCTGAAAGACTGGCGTTATGTGCTCAAGCGAGGAAAACTATGAATAAAACCCAAAAAAATGTGGTCTATCAATTTAAAATTACACTCCATGAGATAAAACCTGTTATTTGGAGAAGAATCCATTTACCGGCCCAATATAACTTCTGGGATTTACATGTTGCAATTCAAGACGCGATGGGTTGGTTGGATTATCATTTACATGCATTTCGATTTCGGCCAAAACATAAAACAAAACCCATCGAAATCGGGATACCTGTCGATGAATGGGATGGTGAGGATGTAATTCCCGGATGGAAAGTTCCAATCGTCGAGCATTTTATTGATATAGGACAGATTATCCAATACGAATATGATTTTGGTGATGGCTGGTCACACGAGATCCTTTTCGAAGGAATTCTTCTTAAAACCAAAGGCGTAAAATATCCCAAATGTATCGATGGTGAACGTGCCTGCCCTCCCGAAGACTGTGGGAGCGTAGATGGTTACTACCGCCTTATTGAAATTCTAAAAGACCCAAAACATAGTGAGCATAAAGAATATGTTGAATGGCTCAAAGGGCATGCAAAAAATTATTATCCCTACGAACCCGATAAATTTGTTCCAGACAAAGTTCGTTTTGACAATCCAAAAAAGCGATGGAAAATTGCATTTTCTCAGAATTGAAAAGGAGTTCGGAATAGGCCGGTCAACAATCGGCATGAAAAATCGGTTAACGAAGACAGAAACCCGGTTCGCCAGATCTCCAAGCATCGTTGAGCTTTTGCTAAATTCATGATGGGCACATATGATTGAGAGGCATTTTTTTCGATGACATCAATAATCTGATTGGATTTTGATAAATGAAAACCACGCAATATTTTGAATATACGAGGAAACGCCCGGATCGTGCTCAAATTAAAGAAGATTGGATCAAGGCCGTTATCGAAAAACCTGTAAAAGTTGAAACACAATCCGATGGACGGATTAGAAAGTGGGCCAAAATAGATGAAATCGGAAGATATTTGAGAGTTATCTTGCTTGAAGACGGTGAAACGGTGCATAATGCATTTTTAGATAGATCCTATAGGGAGGAATGAAACATGAGAGTGAAATATTTTTCCGACACAGATACCGCTCATGATGCAAACGGCAACATAGTCAACATGACGGTGGAACATGCAAAAAACAACGCCGGGCTGTGGGAATTTTCTTATCAGGAAATGTCTTGTCAAACCGCATAAAATGCCGGAGCCAAGTCCGACCGGCAAAAAAAAACCCGCTTTCCTGGTGACCAACAAATCGACTGTTCGTTCTGTCCGCAGATTCTTTTTAGAAACGGGGGTGACCATTAATGGAATATAAAGGCTATTCTGCCAGAGTGGAATTTGATGACGAGGCAAATATTTTTCATGGTGAAATCATCAATGTAAGAGATGTTGTCACTTTTGAAGGCGAAACCGCCACTCATCCGGATTAATTGAAATCAGACGTATTGTCCTCATATAAAAATAACTGAAGACAATATGTCGGGGCGGCCAGATTGTTTTTTTCCGGTAAATCGCTTTACCCGGGCGGGATACGGGCATGTATCCTTTGATGAATGTCGGAAATGCAACTTTTTGCATTTCTGACATTTCTGTTTTCCCCAATCGCTTGAAAAGGCTGAAAATGCCCGGTATAAGCGCTTTTCCAGCAACAATAAATCAGACCCCCTGTTTTTTATTGACTGACAAAATGGGCCATTCCATGTGTGGATAAAAAAATATCGGTGGTATGACCTGCCATGCGCTTCCTCATCTTTCTGGAATTCCTATTCATTATTTAATTGCCTGGCCCGTCCGCTCAAGCAGGTGCCCATAATTTGTTGAGCTTTTGCCAAATTTATGATAGGGCAACCCATAATTGATTGGGAAAACTCTATGATTAAGGATATCGGTTTTCATGGGAACTTGCCGAATCAGGGCAGCAACCATTACTAAAAAAACAAACTGGGCGACAAAATGATCAACATAAAATTTCCAGAAAATTTTGAGGAAATGGTAAGAGCTGCCGTTTCCCATTATTGGAATACAAGACTTTCGCAACAGCAAAAACAACAAAAGAGCGGGACGGTTGATCAGGGACTTCGGGCAGCGGTTACAGGTGGCGCTCAAATGGATGGTTTCATAGAACTGTTTGCACGACTTATCGCTTCTACAGGTCTTAACGTAAAATTCATTCAAAGAAAAGGCTCGCTTGAATTGCCGGGATATTTTCGACCAACCAAGGAATGGGATCTCCTTGTGGTGAAGGATGGCAAACTGATAGCGGCAATTGAAGCCAAATCTCAAGTAGGTCCTTCATTTGGTAACAATTTCAATAATCGGACAGAAGAAGCAATGGGGAGTGCAATTGACCTGTGGACGGCCTATAGAGAGGGTGCATTTCATACAAGCCCGCACCCTTTTTTGGGGTACTTCTTCATGCTTGAAGACTGCCAGCCAGGCATCAACACGACCCGTTCGTGTCAGGGAGCCTCATTTTCAAGTATTTCCTGAGTTTAAAAATGCATCTTATATGAAACGGTATGAGATTTTCTGTCGAAAGCTTGTATTGGAAAGGCACTATACCGCATCGGCCTTCATCACTTCAAATCGTACTGACGGCCCGGACGGGATCTCTTCCACGCCTTCTGAAGAGCTGTCTGTTAAAAATTTTACACATGCGCTGACTGCACATGCAGGAGGATTTGTTTCATAGTGCAGAATCAAACAATCCATAGATTAATCAACGGGGATGCAAGAAACCTTTCGTTTTTACCTGATGCGTCTGTTCATCTGGTACTTACGTCCCCGCCTTACTGGAATTTAAAAAGATACAATGACAATCCTGATCAATTAGGCCATATTGAAGATTATGAATGCTTTTTAAACGAAATTAAAAAGGTCTGGGAACATGCATTCCGGATTTTAGTACCCGGAGGCAGGCTTGTTTGTGTTGTCGGCGATGTTTGTGTTTCAAGACGAAAATTCGGCCGGCATCTGGTTTTTCCACTTCACTCAGATATTTGTGTGCTTTGCAGAAAAATCGGTTTTGATAATCTGAACCCAATCATCTGGCATAAAATAGCCAATGCATCTTATGAGGTTACCAATGGATCAAAGTTTCTTGGCAAACCCTATGAACCCAATGCCATCATAAAGAATGATATTGAATTCATTCTTATGCAAAGAAAACCCGGGGGGTATAGAAAACCAACGGAAAACCAGCGCAAACAAAGCATGATCGAAAAATCAGATTTCAATCGCTGGTTCCAGCAAATCTGGAACCTGCCGGGCACATCCCTTAAAAAACATCCGGCACCATATCCATTTGAACTTGCAAACAGGCTCATAAGGATGTTTTCTTTTGCAGAAGATTCTGTCCTTGATCCATTCTGCGGCTCAGGAACCAGCATGGTTGCTGCATTAAAAGCCGGACGTAACAGTATTGGCATTGAAATAGACCCTGTTTATTGCCGCATGGCAGCAGGCTATCTCAAGGCTGAAAGCCAGGATTTATTCAACAGCGCTGAATTGAAATTTGAAAAACTGATTCAAACGGAAAAACAACTCTCCGTCAGCGAGGAGCAGGAATTCTACCGGGTCCCACCGGCAAAGAAAAAGTTGACCGAAAACGTCCCAATCACCTGAACGATCACCTGCCCCGACCATCAGAATCTTGAAAGCACTGCCAAGGGTGAGATCCAGGTGGAGAGATGCATTGTAGATTCCGATCACTTTTCCTTTCCCTGGACATTGTAAATCAATTTCAGGATCAGATTTCATGAAAAATCTGATTTTTTTCCAATCCTTGATTTTTTGATCAATATCAGACATATTGTCACCATATAAAATTAAGTGGAAACAATATGTCTTACGTGCCAATGAAAAAAGATCCTGAAAAAATATTCCGTGGCATGGCTGTTATTCAGATTAAACAAGGAGGTTCACATGACAACGATATTGGAAAAGGATGAAGCGCATAGCCTTATTGATCGTATGCCAGCTGACGCCACCTGGGATGATTTAATGCGGGAAATATACATTCGGGAGACGATTAAGCGCGGTCTGGCGGACAGCGTTGCAGGCCGGACCAAGGATGTAAAAGAAGTTCGTGCCAAATTTGGTTTGCCGGAATGAGGGTCCAGTCAATCAACCATTATATCCTCGACAAATTCTGATACCGGACGGGTTCCGGTAACCAGCAGATGTTCTCTTGCACGGGTGCATGCCACGTAGAGAAGGTGTCGCTCGGTGTTGTACACGTCGTCCAGGTCGGCATCATCTCCCACGGCTTCAATTCTGTGCAGTGAAGGGATGACATCCTCATCGCAGGCCATAACGGCAACGGCCTTGAATTCCAGCCCTTTGGCAAGGTGCATGGTACTGATGGAAACCTGCCCGCTCTTGAGTTGAATCTTGTCATCCAGCACTGTATATGGCAGCCCGGCTGATTCTACAGCAGCGACGGCCCGTGGTATTTCTGTCTGTGAGCGGACAAAAACACCCGTCTCAGAGGGCACGATTCCCTGATTGTGACATTGTATCAGCCATGCTGCCACAGCCCCAACCTCTTCTTTGTGATCCGGGTATTCTGCAATTTTTGGTGAGGGGCCGTTGAAAACAGCGATGGTGTGGTTTCTTTTTTCCCGGTTGCCGTCAACATCGGCAATCACAGGATCGAGCAGTAAGTCCGCCTGCTTTCGGATCTGGTGAGAGGTGCGGTAGTTGATCCGCAGTGTGCTGGAACGTCCCAGGATATTAACGCCAAGGGTTTTCCAGGAAAAAGGCTGCTG
>JAIVHE010000359.1:6174-10138 GCA_020201255.1 Desulfobacteraceae bacterium | reverse complement strand
ATCTTCAGGTCTTTGTTCCAGTCGGAATTGACCTTGAGTTTGCCTTCACGGATCCACTTTGCATAGTATTCATAGAGATTTTTTACTTCAAAATTATGTTCCAGGTTGAATTTTTTCAGTCCGGCCCGGACTGAGAATGTCACGTGCCCTCACTCGGTATTGAGAAACGTTTTCACCCCCAGCTTGTTGGCCTGGTCGACACTCATCTTTGTGACATGTTTCCAGGCATCGTCGTCTGCCAGGAACATGCAGTAGTTTTCCCCTGCCCAGCCTTTGCTGCCGTATGTCCAGTCCACGCCGGCCAGGTGAAGGATTTTCCACAAAGGCACCAGTTCATCCGGTTCTGTAACCGGTTCTCTGGAGTTCTGGTTCAGGAAAAACTCGGCCCCTTGTTTGTCAATGGGTGCTTCCATGTCTGCAAATTCAGGCTGTGCTTCCTGGTATTCTTCCAGCACATCCTGGACAACAAATTCAAAATCCTCTTCCGTGGTACCCATGGCAGAGGTGGTATCATTTTTCAATGCCATGTCACAAGAGCCTAAGATTCCCTTGGGCCGTTCTTCCCTGGGCCGCAGGGTCCGGGCATTGAAAACCAGCTGGGGAATATCGATTTTCATGGGGCACACATATATGCAGCGCTGGCACATGGTGCACATCCAGGGCCAGTCTGAGGCGGCAATCTCTTCATCCATGCCCAGGGCTGCCATGCGCAGAAATTTGCGCGGGTCCATATCAGTGAGCCCTGTGGCAGGGCATCCGGACGCACAGGCCCCGCAGGTGAGACAGGCATTCAGGTTTCCACCTTCCGGTAGAATTTCCTTGACCTTGTCTATGAATGCACTTTTCTGCTTTCTTCTACCAAGTTTTATCACAGCTTCTGCCATGGAGTTTTCCTTTCTTTATAATTCTGGTCAACAAATTTTGTGTATGGTTTCTAAAAAAACGGGGTCAGGCTTGTGTTATTGGCGTTGTCTACCACAGCATTTGTGGCTTCATGACGGCACCAATAATGCCAATAACACAAGCCTGACTCACATTGCAAGAGAAATTAATGGTACTCATGGGTCCCCAGGATGACCGGGGTCCCGGTTTTTTCCTGAATCAGGGCTGCCAGATCTTCAGGGGCGGTATAAGGACACCCGGGTTTGGCATTCACAAGACAGGAACTTAAATAAATCTTATCCGGTTTGATCTCGGAGATTTTGGCAGCCATGCCCAGGGCTGGCACCACTGTTCTGCCGGGGCATTCACATTTAACAAACGCCACCACTGCTGCCGGTTGTTCAAATTTGCCTTCCCCTAGTGCTGCGGCCTTGAGACAGCGCCATTCTCCGGGGCATCCATATCCCTGGTCCATGTAGGAACCACATCCTACGACTGCAATTTTTTCCATTTCTGATTCTCCTCGCATGTATGCATTTCTGATTATTCAGTATCATTCCTGTTGATGAACAGCACAATACATGCCAGCCTGGCTCGGGAAAAGACCAGCCCCTGAAGTATATGGGTTTTCAATTATCCGGGCCAGTGGATGGCATGGCACTGCCTGAGGATGATTGCACAGTTGCGACCTGTGGCCCCCTTATTGGTATCAAAACTGCAACCAAAAATTACGGACATCAGTGCCCGGTCCAAACACTGATGCAAGGCAATCGCATGTAACCAATCCTGCCATATTGACCGACACCACCAGGAGCTCCCCATAGAGTACGCGCGATTGTAGCAAATATTCAGATCCGGATATTATGCTTGACATTTGTGTTTTATGCGATAAAGTGCACGTAATTGTGCTGCTGTTACGCAGCGACAGATGGTTTCCCAAGGTATGCCCAGATGGTTGGGACCTTGCAGGGAAGCCGGTTATGTTTATTTTTTTATTCAGATCTCTGAATGAAGGAGATCATGTAACCTTTGACATTGAACAAGGTCAGAAAGGTCCTGCTGCAACAAACGTCACTGTTGATTAGCAGACCATTTTACTTGTACTGAAAAGCCATATCATGGCGAAAAAAATAAAAAGCCCCTGCTCCGGTTCCGGATCAGGGGCTTTTTGCAGCAGGCAGATCTGTCTGGTTATTTTATGGGAAAAAATATTATGAAAAAAGAGATGAAAAAAGAACATACCGGAATGGTTCCCCGCCAGCTTCTTTACATGGCTGTACTGGTTTCTGTTACCATTGGGTTTATTCTGGGGGCTGCTTATACCTCCTTTAAACTGGCGGATGAATCATCTCCAGGCAGGGTTCAGTCAAACAATGGGTCTGTGCCGCAATCATCTGCACCTGGATCCACTGCCCGGGACACAAAAACAGATGCCCGTATCATGGAACTTGAAAAATTTCTGGTACAAAATCCGGATGATGCTGCGGCATGGGCAACACTGGGTCATCTTTTTTTTGACAACAGCCAGTTTGATAAGGCTATCCACGCCTATGAGAAATCACTGGCACTGGAACCGGAAAATCCGGGTGTAATAACCGATATGGGGGTGATGTACCGCCGCAGCGGACAGCCTGAAAAAGCCATCAAAGCCTTTGACCGGGCAGTAGCTGTGTCTCCGAATTTTGAGACTGCATTGTTTAACAAAGGTGTTGTGCTTATGGCGGATCTGAACGATCTGGCCGGTGCGATGGCTGCATGGGAAGAACTGGTGAAAATCAATCCGGATGCCACCACACCCAACGGTGAAAAAGTGGCGGATCTAGTGGATCGGATGAAGCAACAGAACTGATGAGGGGTGGTCCTTTTTGAAAAAATCCCTTGACCAGGCCCATATCAACTGAATTTTCCGGATGTGGACAGATGTGATGGAAAACTGCGATGCAAAAAAACCTTCGTTTTTTTACAGAAGTCAGTATAATACAAAGCAGTATCGTTGCCGTGTGAATATTCTTGATTTTTTAGTGCGGAGGGAAGATTCATGACACTCACAATGCTGGAAACCATTGATAAATTTGAAATTCAGACCTATAAAAAATCCAGTCACATGGATAAAAAAGACCATGTCCCGTTTTCCGGTTCCCCCAAAAAACATCCCTGGGATCCGGAAAAAATTATCCTGATCGTGGATCCGTTCACAGCCAATACCTTTTATTATGAATTTAAAATAACGGATATCGGGTTTGCCGAGGAACTGGCCAGTATGAACAATATTGATGGAGAATCGGTTTCCATGGCACGGATCTGGGTGAAAAAAAAGAGCGTAGCCATCCAGAGTACCCCTTTTGTGGTGGATACGATCCGATTTTTTACTTAGCGGTTTCTTTTTTTTTGAAAATACATTTCAGATCAACTGTGGGATGACCCGGCAGATCAGGTTGACCATCACCGGAATGCTTTCCAGTTCCACATATTCGTCGTTTCTGTGGGAATTGGCACCCACCAGGCCCAGTCCGTCAACCGTGGGAATACCTACAGAGGCGGTGAGATTGCCGTCGGAACATCCCCCCGTGGTGATGGCCCCCATTGTAATGCCCATTTTTTTTGCCTGATCAATGATCAGATCCCGAATGGCCATGCTTTTTTGGGTTTCAGCCATGGGAAGGCGGTCGATGCGGCCGGTTACCTGGATGGTTGATTTGTCAAACAGCCGCTTGCCGGGCAGGCTGTGAAAAAAAGTTTCCACCCGTTGTTTTTCATCTGGATCCAGAATCCTGACATCCACTGATGCGGTGGCATGTGCGGGAATGATATTGATTTTGTCCCCGCCCCTGATCACCGTTACCTGGGCTGATGTGCCTAAGGTTTCATCATTGAGGCCCTGGATGACGGGAATCAGGTGGGCCAGCTCCACCACCGCGTTGGTTCCTTTGTGGGGATCTGCTCCGGCATGGGCTTCTTTGCCGATGACCTCTATGTCAAACCATCCCCCGCCTTTTCTCTGGGTTACCATGTGATACTCCGGGCGGCAGGGCTCGAACACCACTACCTGACGGCAGGTTTGTGCCGTTTCCAGGATCAGGCT
>JAIVHE010000359.1:0-6084 GCA_020201255.1 Desulfobacteraceae bacterium | reverse complement strand
CGGGCCACTGTCAGGATCCCGGCCTTGTTTCCGGAAGCGGAATCCGTGTTCACAATATATTCAAAATCGTCCAAAAACCGGTCAATTGCAGTAAATTCCATAACGTGTGTATCCATTTCCGCTTGACTCCAACCATTGTTTGTATTCATTCTTCGTGACCTTCGTGCTCTTTGCGGTAAAACGCAGCTGTGGTAAATCCCAACCGCAGCAAATCCCGGCCCAGCATCAGGAGCGCAGGGCCAGCCGGGGGTTCATTTCGTCCCTGAGCCAGTCGGAGAAAAGGTTTATGGCTACCACCAAAAGGATCAGGGTCATGCCGGGAAACAGCACCATCCACCACATGCCGGCATAGATATAGTTTTTGCCGATGGCAATCATCATGCCCAGGGAGGGTTCTGTGATGGGAACCCCCACACCCAGAAAGCTCAGTGTGGCTTCCAGCATGATGACAACCGCAAGGTCCACTGCCATGAGCACAAAAATCGGCGGCAGGGCATTGGGCAAAACATGTTTGAACAAAATCCGAAAATCTTTTGCACCAGAGGCTTTTGCCGCAGTGACATAGGCATTTTCCTTGACCTCCAGCACGGAGCCCCTTATGGTTCTGGCATATTTTACCCAGCCGGCAATACAGATGGCAAACACCACGGTCCAGATATTGCGGCTTTGAAATATTCCCAGCAGTAGAATGGCCAGAAGTGTGGTGGAAAAAGCAAATACCGTGTCTGCGGTCCTCATGATAAAAGCATCCAGAATACCGCCGTAATACCCGCCGATCATGCCGAAAACAATGCCAAGGATGCTGGATATCACCACCACGGAGAATCCCACCATCAAAGAGGTGCGCAGCCCGAACAATATGGTGGACAAAATCCCCCGGCCCTGGTCATCCGTGCCCAAGGGAAAGGATATGCTGCCCGTATCCATCCAGGCCGGTGCCATCAGGGAGTTGGACAGTTCCACCGTCATCAGGTCATAAGGGTCCATGATGGCGTTGATCATGGGGTCCCTAGTTGTATTGAATTTTGGGGTTCAGCCAGGCATATAAAAGGTCCACCATGATATTGATGAACAAAATAATGCAGGCAGCCATCATGATATAGGTGACGATCACGGGATGGTCGGTTTCAAAAATGGAGACCAGCAAAAGGTTGCCCATGCCCGGCCACTGGAAAATGGATTCCGTGACAATGGAAAAGGCAATGAGTTCTCCAAAGCTCAATCCGGCAATGGTAACCACGGGAATGAGCACGTTTCGAAGGGCATGTTTGACAATCACGGTAAACGGAGACAATCCCTTGGACCAGGCGGTTTTGATGTATTCTTCGGACAATACCTCCCGCATGCCCGCCCGGGTGAGGCGTAAAATGACCGCCAGCTGGTATCCGGAGAGGGTCAGGGCCGGCATGATGATGTGTTTCAGACCGTCAAAGGTGAGAAAACCGGTGCGCCATGGTCCGATCTGCACGGTCTCCCCCCGTCCGAAAGGAGGCAGCCATTCCAGGTAAACCGCAAAAAGCATGACCCATAAGATTCCCATTAAAAAAGTGGGTATGGAGATGCCGCCCAACGAACCGGCCATGATGATCCGGGAAACAATGCCGTTGGGTTTGATGGACACCACCACCCCCAGGAGAACCCCTGCTGCAAGGGAGATGAAAATAGCGGTGAGGGCCAGTTCAAATGTGGCGGGAAACCGTTCTAAAATGGTATCGAGCGCATCCACCTGGGAGATATAGGATTTGCCGAAATTTCCCTTGAGGGCATTGCCCAAAAAGTTGGCATACTGCACATAAAAAGGTCGGTCCAGGCCATAGGCGACCCGAACCTGCTCACGTTCCTGCTGGGTAGCGTATTTGCCTGCCAGCATCAGCACCGGGTCTCCGGTGAACCTGAATATCAGAAAGCAGATAAAAGATACCGCCAGAAGGACCACCACTCCCTGGCATATGCGCTGAAAAATATATCTTCCCACAATATATCCGGTTCAGGGGCGGCCGTCGAAAAAAGCCGGGGCCGCCCCTTGTTATGAGTAACGGTTGATGAGGTCCAGGCGGTTACCGCCTGATTTCCTTTGCCACGATCCACATGTCCGGCCGGGGCGTGAAGATGACATTGGCAGCCTTGGACACGGCATACACATCCTGCTGGTAGTGCAGCGGAATCCAGGCCATATCTTCGATCGATTTTTTGTTGATGGCCTGGAGTGCTTTTCTTCTTTCCTCTCTGTCCAGGATGGCGCTGGAGGCGGCAATCATTTCATCCAGTTTTGGATCTGAATACATGGCGCCGTTGTACACCCCCATGCCCTTGTCCGGGTCCACGGTGTGCAAAAGCAGCTGGGCCGAGCGGCCGAAGTCATAGGACCCGTCCATCCATCCGATGAGATAGAAGTCGTGTTTGTTGGAGGCCAGCTCATCAAAGAAAATGGATTTGGGTTTCACATCCAGGTTCACTTTGAGGCCGATTCTGGCAAGGTATCTGGCAACAGCTTCACAGATCATCTTGTCATTGACATAGCGGTCATTGGGGCCGGCAATGGTGATCTCGAATCCGTTTTCATATCCGGCTTCCTTGAGCAGCGCTTTTGCTTTTTCCGGATCATAGGGCAGGCGTTTGAGGTCCGGATCATACCCGATGGTGGCGGTATCCGGTACCTGGGCAGCAGGAGTGGCCTGGCCCCGCATCACCGTGGAGATGATTTCCTCTTCATTGATGGCCATGGCAATGGCTTTTCTGACCCGGACATCGGCAAACGGGGTTCCGGGTTTGTTGCCGATGTCCATGTAGATGGCCCGGCGGGCCGGTCTGGAAACCACCTCAATGGCGGGATTTTTCTGGATCTGGGCAATCATGGGGACGGGCACGCCGCTTAAAATATCAGCCTGACGGGTGGCAATGGCGGCAAACCGGGTGGCATCTTCTGTAATGGGTTTGATTTCAACAGTTGCAAAGACAGGAGTCCCTTCCCAGTAATCCGGGTTGGCTTCCATCTTGATATAGGAGCCTTTGACCCATTCTACAAATTTATACGCCCCTGTGCCGATGGGTTTGGTGTTGTATTCGCCTGAATCTCTGTCAAGGGATGATTCCTTGTCCACAATGAAATTCTGGTGCATGGTTTCCGCAAACCAGGGCACGGGTTTTTCGGTTGTAAAAATCACGGTGTAGTCATCCGGGGTTTTAATGGATGCAATGGAATTGGCAATGTTTAAAAATTTGGAGAATTCCGGGTCTTTCATCCGTTCAAAGGTAAATTTGACATCTTCGGCAGTAAACGGGTTGCCGTTGTGGAAATTCACCCCTTTTCTGAGGGTGAATTTCCAGGTCAACGCATCGATGCGGGACCATTCCGTGGCCAGGGCCGGTGCCAGTTTTCCTTCAGGTGCGGGTCTCTGGAGCAGGCCGTCAAAAAAATTGGCCATGTAGGACAGGTTGGCATCTGAATTGTAACTGTGGGGATTCATGCTTTTGGGCGGGGAATCCACGGCAATCACCAGGTCCGCCTTGGCCAGGGCCAGGCTGGGCAGTACCAGAAGCACTGCCATGAGCATTACGGTCATCAGTTTTTGTTTCATGAAATTTTCTCCTTTGCTTTGGGTTTATTATCAACAGGTTCTGCTTGTTCCTCTGTATACAGGTGGCAGGCTGCTGTGTGGCGGTCACCAAACCGCCGCATGGCAGGTTCCTGTTTGTGGCAGATTTCCATTCTGTCCGGGCAGCGGGTGTGAAACCGGCATCCGGCGGGCGGGTTGATGGGGCTGGGCACATCTCCTTTTAAAATGATCCTGCGGGTACGCCGGGCCGGGTCGGGAACCGGGATGGCGGACATAAGAGTTCTGGTATACGGGTGTTTCGGGTTTTTGTACAGGGATGCATAGTCCGATGCTTCCACGATTTTGCCCAGGTACATCACAATAATCCGGTCGCAGATATATTCCACCACAGCCAGGTCATGGGAGATGATGATCAAGGACAGGTTGAAATCGCGTTTGAGCCGTTTGAGCAGGTTGATGATCTGGGCCTGGATGGAGACATCCAGGGCCGATACGGGTTCGTCTCCAATGATCAGGCAGGGATCCAGTGCCAAAGCCCTGGCAATACCGATGCGCTGGCGCTGGCCTCCGGAAAATTCATGGGGATACAGATCCGCCTGTCCCGGTGAAAGTCCCACAGTATCCAACAGAAAATCGATGCGCTCTTTGCGCTGCCGGCCGGTGAACATGCCATGGACATCCATGGGGTCCGACAGGATCTGTCGTACCGTCATTCTCGGGTTCAAAGAGGAATAAGGGTCCTGGAAAATCAGCTGCATTTCCCGGCGCAGGGCCCGCAATTCAGATCTTGTCATTTCAGCCATGTCCCGGCCTTTCCATAGGACTGCACCCGAGGTGACGGGGGTCAGTTGCACCATGGCCATGCCGGCGGTGGTTTTGCCGCAGCCCGATTCTCCCACGATGCCGATGGTTTCTCCGGGCATGATGTCAAAGCTGATGCCGTCCACGGCATACACATGGCCCACGGTTTTTGCCAGAATTCCCTTTTTGATGGGAAAATGCACTTTCAGGTCTGTGACGGTAACCAACGGGGATCTCATGATATCATCCCCCGGGTATGCAGCCAGCACCGGACCTGGTGCCCGCCGCCCATATCGATCAGGTCGGGGAGCTGGTTTGTGCACATGTCCATGACCCTGGGGCACCGGTTGCTGAAACGGCATCCGGCCGGCAGGTCATACAGGCTGGGGATCATGCCCTTGATTTCCACCAGGTCTTCATCCTTTCCCAGGGTGCGGTGGCCCAGCACCGGGATGGAGGCCAAAAGGCCCCGGGTATAGGGATGCAGGGTGTGCTGGAACAATTCCAGGGTTCGGGCCTGTTCCACCACCTGGCCCGCATACATGACCACCACCTGGTCCGCCATTTCCGCGATCACCCCTAAATCATGGGTGATGAGCTGGATGGCGGTGGAAAATTCGTCTTTGAGCCGGTGCATCAGATCCAGGATCTGTGCCTGGACCGTTACATCCAGGGCCGTGGTGGGCTCGTCCGCGATCAAAATTTCCGGATCACAGGACATGGCCATGGCGATCATGGCCCGCTGGCGCATACCTCCGGAAAGCTGGTGGGGATATTCATGGACCCGTTTGTGGGGGGAGGGGATCTGGACCCGCTCCAGCATGTCAATGGCAGCTGCCAGGGCCTGTTTTTTGCCAAGCTTTTTGTGGAGCCGGAACATTTCTGAAATCTGGTTTCCGATGGTATACACCGGATTCAACGATGTCATGGGTTCCTGGAAAATCATGGCAATGCCCGCGCCTCTGATTTTGCGCAAATCCTGGATGGTAAGGGTGAGAAGATCACGGTGGTGGAAAAAAATTTTGCCGCC
Source organism: Desulfobacteraceae bacterium (assembly GCA_020201255.1). Lineage (GTDB taxonomy): Bacteria > Desulfobacterota > Desulfobacteria > Desulfobacterales > Desulfobacteraceae > Desulfotignum. The sequence goes on along the minus strand of JAIVHE010000359.1, from coordinate 696 downwards.
CATCACCTTTCCCGGCGGATTCGGGACCAAACCCATGACAGACTGGGCTGTGACACTTTTTCCGCAGCCGGATTCCCCCACAATCCCCAGAACCTGTCCCGGGATAAGGTCAAAGGACACCCCGTCCACAGCCCTGGCCACCCCTTTTCTGGAAAAAAAATGGGTTTTCAGGTTCTGGATGGAAAGTATGGGTGCCTGCGTTTTTTGGCCCACGGCAGTTCCTTGGTGGTGTTAGTGTTTCATTTTGGGTAGCACACAAATGGAGATGGGGTCATCGTAGATTTTGATCAGGGTGTCAAAAAAGCTGCGCATGGTATGGAACAAAGCCTCTATGGGTGAATACGGTTTATTTTTATTTGTATTCAGAGTGTAATAAAAATTTGCCCAAAAGACAAGGGCAGGTTCTATTGATATGAGACAACTCATACCGGTGCCGGTCTCAGGAGCTTCCGGCCGATAAAAGGTGGCAGGTTTTTTTTCGTTGTGGTATCTTATTTGCTTATTCTCTGAAGAAGCACTGAAGAGGACAATAATGAAAAACCGAAAAAAAATTATAACCACAGCAGTATTTGTGGGTCTGGTCATTCTGGTTGTTCTGGTGGGATACCACAATCTTTCTTATAACTGGCAATGGTACCGTATCCGTCCCTATTTTTTTTCTTTTGAAAACGGGCAGTTTATGGCAGGGGTATTGCT
>JAIVHE010000301.1 GCA_020201255.1 Desulfobacteraceae bacterium | reverse complement strand
ACTTTCAAGCAGATGCAGAATGTGTATAAAATCATTTTCAAATGAGATGGAGAACAAAATAATGTCAAACCGGTCCAGGGACAAACCGCTTTCACAGCTTCTGACTGGTGTTTCTGCCTGTCCGGGGTCGGGCAAAAACACCCGTTCACAGGCAATCGTTTCCTGCTGGTTGGCCAGCTGGTACACCCGCTGAAACCCCAGGTTTGACATGCCGGTCCTGTAGGTATTGGGATAGACCAGGGCCACCCGGGTCAACTCCTTTCCCGTTTTGACGATGGCTCCCTGTTCAGCGTGTGCGCTATCCCGGACCGGCCTGGGCCGCTTTTTCACGGATCAGTCAGCTTTCCGTCTCAAAAAGGTCGGCACCTCCAGGTCATCCTTGTCAAAGGCGGTATTGTTGTAGGGCTGGGTAATGTCTTCACCACCCACCACCCGTTTTCGGGTAACCCGGATCGGTTCTTCAAATTCATTCCAGTTGGCCAGCTCTTCCGCCGTGGGGGTTCGCACCTGTCCCCTGGCAATGGGACCAGCACTGTAGGTCTGTTGCACCGGCCGGGACTGGGCAGCTGCTTGGTGGCCGCCCCGGGCCTGCTGATACACCTGCTGGGTGTCGTATGTATGGACTGCCGGCTGGGCAGGCGGTTCAAATCTGTGCATGTTCTCGGCCAGTTTGGGTTCTTCTACACCGATACCCGTGGCAATAACCGTGATGCGTATTTCATCTCCCATGGTATCGTCAAAGGTCTGTCCCCAGATGATTTCAGCTTCATCTCCCACTTCCTGGTAAATGCGGTCCGAGGCTTCGGTCATTTCTTCCATGGTCAAATCGGAGGAAGAGGTGATGTTCATGAGTACCCCTTTGGCCCCGGAAATGGAGATATCTTCCAGCAAAGGATGGGAAATGGCTTTTTCCGCCGCCTCGGTGGCCCGGTTTTCCCCCGAGGCAATGCCGATGCCCATGAGGGCCTTGCCCGCTTTCTGCATGGTGGTCTTGACATCGGCAAAATCCAGGTTGACATGGCCGGGCATCATGATCAGGTCGGTGATGCCTTTTACGGAATGGTGGAGGACCTCATCGGCCTTGATGAACATATCCACCATTCTGGCGCCTTTGGGTGCGATTCCCCGGAGCCGGTCATTGGGGATGATGATGACGGTGTCGGTGATGCCGTGGAGTTTTTCAAGTCCGTCCAGGGCCTGACGCTCCCGTTTTTTGCCTTCAAAGGAAAAGGGTTTGGATGCAACCGCCACGGTAAGCACCCCAAGGTCCTTGCATATCTCCGCAATAACAGGGGCGGCTCCCGTACCTGTGCCGCCGCCGAAGCCTGCTGTGATAAAAACCATGTGGCTTCCTTCCAGGGCCTCTCTGATCTCATCCATGCTTTCCAGGGCAGCTTCTCTGCCGATATTGGGATCAGCACCTGCACCCAGGCCTTCGGTAAGGGATTTCCCCAGTTGAATTTTGACTTCTGCGCAGGATGTTTCCAGGGCCTGGGCATCGGTGTTGGCCGCGATAAATTTGACCCCCTGCAGTTTGGCATTGATCATGTTGTTGACTGCATTTCCACCGGCACCGCCGACACCGATAACCTTGATTTTTGCCGAAGCCTTGCTTTCCACGTAAGAAAAATTCATTTCCACCTCCTTGAATCGTTTATATGATATCCTTAAACCACTGTTTCATTCGTATTAGGATGTTCCCCAGCCCGGAGGCTGGTGGTTCTGTGATGGGCATTTTGCAGGCGGCACTGCTGCCGAAGATGACCAGGCCCACACCGGTGGCATAGGCAGGGTTTTTCACAATATCTTTTAATCCCCCGATTTTGTCAGGTTCACCGATTCTGACCGGGACATTGAAGACTGATTCGGCAATTTCCGCAATGCCGTCCATGACCACGCTGCCGCCGGTGAGAACAAACCCGGCCGGAAAGGCGTTCTCAAGACCGTTTGAAAACAGTTCTTTTTTCAGCAGAGAAAAGATTTCTTCCACCCGGGGTTCCAGAATCTCTGCCAGAATTGCCTTGGACAATTTTTTGGGTGCCCTGCCGCCTACAGCCGGCACTTCAATGGTGGCACCGTTTCGGACATGTTCGGGCATGCAGGTGCCGTGATCGATTTTGATTTTTTCCGCTTCAGGCAGCGGTGTCCGCAAGCCGATGGAAATATCGTTGGTCAGGTTGTGTCCCCCCACGGTCAACTCATAAATAAATTTCACATTGTTGTCCTTGAAAAGGGCCAGGTCTGTGGTACCACCCCCCATATCCGCTACCACACACCCCAGTTCTTTTTCTTCGGAACTGAGTACTGCTTTGCCTGATGCCAGAGATTCCAGCACAATATCACATACCTCAAGACCTGCTTTGTTGCAGCACTTCACAATGTTTCTGGCGGACGACACACCCCCTGTGACAATATGGATTTTGGCTTCCAGGCGGATGGCGGTCATGCCCACGGGATTCTGGATCGATTCCATGTCATCCACGATGAATTCCTGGGGGATGACATGGAGAATTTCCCGGTCCGTGGGAATGGCGACTGCCTTGGCTGCATCAATCACCCGGTCCACGTCATGCTGGGTGATTTCCCGGCCTTTGATGGCAATAATGCCATGGCTGTTGAATCCCTTGACATGGTTTCCGGCAATGCCCACATATACGGATGAAATATCACAGCCCGCCATAAGTTCCGCTTCCTGGACCGCTTTTTTTATGGAATCCACCGTGGATTCGATATTGACCACAGATCCTTTTCGCATGCCGGTGGAGGGATGGGACCCCACGCCGATGACATTGATCTCATCATCCAGCATTTCCCCCACAACCGCACAGATTTTGGTGGTACCGATATCCAGGCCCACAATTATTTTTTCATTTGCCTGCAAAATCAAACCCCCTTTTCTAAGTTGCTGTGCAGGGTATCCATATCCGCTGTTTTGACAAAGACATGGTCAATATCAAAAAGGTCCATGGCACAGATGGTTTTCCCGGGTATGTTGGCAGTGATATACCGGCTGATTTTCCGGGCCTTGATCAGTTTTTTTGGGTACTCATCAAACCCCAGATGAAGGGGTATGAGGGTGTTTTTTGTCATGGGGTCCCGGTTGAAGATATCCGGCACCTGGATGGTGATGCCTGTGTGTTCATCCCCCTGGATGGATACAATGGGTTGCGGAAACTGGCCCTGGAGAAGATCCAGAATGCTGTTGAACAAAGGACCTTGAAATTGATACTGGTCCCGGGTTTTGGTAAGATCCAGGCCGGTAATCACCGGCAGTTTCAACATATGATCCTGATCCGGGTCATATTCCTTAAAGGGTTTGCCCCGGGTGTTGATAAGGATATCCGATACATTTTCAATGCAGACAACGGCCAGGGGTTCTTCTTCAACAATGGACACCGTCAGGGTAAAAAGCAGGGATCTGCGGACAGACGCTGCTGCCACCCAGGGATGAGCCACAATCTTCTTTTCCATGGCAAACAGGTTCACCTGGAAGAAGTTGGCAGGTTGTTCAAGCCCGGCAAGGGACATGATTTCCTGCTTTTTTACCCGGTGGTCCCCGGTTATGGTCACTTTCTGAATGGTAAAAAAAGGGCTTTGGACCACTGCATCATGGGCAAAAACAGCTGCCATACTCAAAAAAAAGATCAGGACCGGCACGGCGGCAATTTTGAAAAATGTCTGCCGGTTGGCTTTCTGTATGGGGCCCTGGTTGTCAGGTTTTTTTTTGTACCGGTTTTGTCTGATTTTTTCATTCATCATTTTTCCCCTTGTTTCCAATTATCCGTACTTCGGTTTCAAGCATGATCCCGCAACGCTTGAATACAGCCTTTTGAATTCGTGATTTCAGGGTAAGGATATCCTGGCAGGTGGCATTGCCGCGGTTGACAATATAATTGGCATGCATTGTGGATACCTGGGCATCCTGAAAAGATTCCCCTTTGAGTCCTGCATCCTGGATGAGTTTTCCTGCAGGGGTTTCAGGGTCCGGGTTTTTAAAAAAGCAACCGGCGCTGGAAAGGCTCATGGGCTGGGTGTTTTGTTTGTGTTTTACCGTGGCTGCAACGGTTTTTCTGACCACATCAGGATCTTTGGGTGTCAGTGTAAAATCGATACCCAGTATCAGATGGTTTGCCAGAAAAAGACGGCGATAGGTAAAACAAAGGTCCTGTTTTTTCAACGTGCTTGCCACCAGGGTGTTCAGATCCAGCACATCCAGGCCGTGAACTGCTTTGTCGATACCCTGGGTGGCGGTACCTGCGTTCATCATCACAGCACCGCCGACAGTGCCCGGGATACCGGCACAAAATTCCAGGCCGGACAGGCCGTGGGTCACAGTGTATCTGCAGACCGATGACAGACGTTCCCCGGCATCCGCGGTCAGCAGGATGGTTTCATCAGGTCCTTTTTTTTGACAGATGTCAGATGTCAGATCCGTGGTTACCAGAACAAGCCCTCGGATACCCTGGTCCGACACCAGCAGGTTGGAGCCTCCCCCCACCACTGTCACCGGTACGGATTCCTTTTTGGCTGCCGTCAAAATTGCCAGCAGTTCCTGTCTGGTTCTGGGCACAGCCAGCAGGTCGGCAGGTCCCCCCACCTTAAACCGGGTATACTGTTTCATGGGCATATTGGAAAACACCCTGAAATTTTTTTGTATCTTTTGTATGCCACACTGCTGGTTCATGTGATGCTATAAAATCTCCAAAAGGGTTTCCCCCAGGGTGTAAATATCGCCGGCTCCCAGGGTCAGGACCATGTCATTGGGTTTGCATTTATGGGTGACCATGGACAGGGCCTGGGTAAAATCCGGGGCATAGGATACATTTTTGTGGCCATGATCCTGGATGCCCCGGCACAGATTTTCAGCGGTCACCCCGGCAATGGGTGTCTCACTGGCTGCATAAATAGGCACCAGGATCAGAATGTCCGACTGGTAAAAAGAGCGGACAAATTCGTTGAACAGCCCCTGGGTGCGGGTATACCGGTGGGGCTGGAAGATGACCACCAGCCGCTTGTCCGGATAGCTTTCCCGCACCGCATCCAGGGTGGCAACAATTTCGGTGGGGTGGTGGCCGTAGTCGTCCATGACCGTGATCCCGTTTTTTTCTCCTTTGATTTCCAGACGGCGCTTGACCCCTTTTATCTGTTCCAGGGCCTTTTTGATGGTATCAAAGGAAATTTTCAACTCCAGGGCCGTGGCGATCCCTGCCAGGGCATTTAAAATATTGTGCTGGCCGGCAATATTGAGAATTATTTCTCCCAGATCCTGGTTATGGTGACAGACCACAAAATGGCTTTGGCCGTTTGTAAAGCGGATATCTTTTGCCCGTAGGTCTGCCTGGGCTGCCATGCCGAAGGTGGTGAGGCGTACCGTGATTCTGGGGAGGATGTGCTGAATATGTTCATTGTCCAGACACAAAATGGCCAGGCCGTAAAAAGGAACCGAGTTGATGAATTGAACAAATTTGTCTTTGATATCTTCAATATCTTTGTAAAAATCCAGATGTTCCAGATCAATATTGGTCACCGCAGCAATGGCCGGTGAATATTTGAGAAATGATCCGTCGCTTTCATCTGCTTCTGCCACGATAAAGTCTCCTTTTCCGTGGAGAGCATTGGTGTCCAGGCCCATGAGCAGGCCCCCGATGACAACGGTGGGATCAAGACCCGCGGTATTGAGAATCTGGGAAATCATGGCAGTGGTTGAGGTCTTGCCATGGGCACCGGAAACAGCGATGGCATATTTTATGCGCATGAGTTCCGCCAGCATCTCAGCCCTGGGAATGATGGGGATGGACAATTCTTTTGCCCTTATCACCTCCGGATTTTCCCAGGAGATGGCAGATGAGGTTACAATGACATTGGCCCCTGCGATCTGTTTTTTGCTGTGCCCCTGAAAAATGCGTGCCCCTTTGTCCGACAGGCGCTGGGTGATGTCCGACAGTTTCACGTCAGATCCGGATACCGTGTATCCCAGGTTGATGAGCAATTCTGCAATACCGCTCATGCCGATGCCGCCGATACCGACAAAATGGATATGGTAATCAGTCTGGTACATGGTTACAATTCCTTTATCTGTAAGATGTGGGCCGCAATGTGGTCTGCTGCATCGGGTCGGGCCAGCTGCTTCATGGCAGCGGCCATCTGGTACCGCTGGTTTTGGTCGGATTGTATAGCCATAACCGCCTGGTAAAGGCTCTGGCCCGACAACTGCCGATCTGCCATGACAAGGGCCGCCCCTTTGTCTGCCACCGATCTTGCATTCACGGTCTGGTGGTCGTCGGCTGCATGGGGAAAGGGCACCAGTATGGCAGGCACACCTTTGACAGCCAGCTCTGAAATGGTACCTGCCCCGGCCCGGCAGATGACCAGATCTGCTTTTTCCACAAGGGCCGGCATATTGTGGAAAAATGCCTGGATCCTGGCCCTGATTTCCAGGGATTGGAACGCTTTTTTGATGCGGGATTCATCTGCAGCACCGGTCTGCAGAATGAGGAACAGGTCTTTGGTGTCTGCCAAAAGCGGCGCCATGTCAAGCACCGCCTGGTTGATGCTGGATGCCCCCTGGCTGCCGCCGGTTACCAGGAGAATGAAGTCTTGTGGAGTGATGTCTGAAAGCCAGGATGTGTCCACGTCTTTGCGCGGTCCAGTTTCCCGGACCGGATTGCCTACACACCGGGTTTTGGGGTTATGGGCCATGCCCCGGGTGGATTCAAAAGCGGTGAATATGGTCCCGCAAAAACGGGCCAGTATGCGGTTGGTTATCCCGGGAATGGCGTTTTGTTCCTGAATGGCTGTGGGAATTCTAAGTATCCAGGCGGCCAGCACCACGGCAAAGGATGAAAACCCCCCAACCCCCAGCACAAAATCAGGTTTGAACCGGACAATAATACCCAAAGACTGGCACAAAGACACCAGGATCATGGCAAGGCCATACATTTTTTTTATTGCCCCACCACCCTTGAGAGGTTTTGCCAAAATGGCTGCATGGTCAAATCCAAAGGTGTGCAAGGTGGAGACCTCAAAAGGCGCATCAGTGCCTACAAACAGGATGCGTACGGAAGGCTGTATCCGCTGGAGGGCCTGGGCCACGGCAATGCCCGGGAACAGGTGTCCCCCTGTTTTCCCGCCGGCAATGAGAATATTGCGCCGGTTTGTCATGGCAGGGTCTCCTTTTTAGGATGGGTGGATGCCCCGATATTCATTAAAATACCCATGGCTGCCATGTTGATTACCAAAGAGGTGCCGCCATAGCTGATAAACGGCAAGGTCAGACCTTTGGTGGGAAAGACACTCAGGGCCACTCCGGTGTTGATGATGATCTGCAGCCCTAGATACAGGGTGAGTCCGGCTGCGGTAATGGACCCGAACATGGTGTCTGCATTTTTGGCAATGTTGCAGCCCCGGAACAGGATAATCCCATACAGGCCCAGTATGGCCAAAACCCCTATCAACCCGAGTTCTTCTCCGATGATGGAAAAGATAAAATCGGTGTGCGGCTCCGGCAGATAATGCATTTTCTGCATGCCCAGGCCGATACCCTGGCCGAACAGGCCTCCGGACCCGAATGCCTTGAGGGAGTGGGTAATTTGGTATCCGGCATTGTAGGGATCATCCCAGGGGTTTAAAAACGTCAGTATCCGTGCCAGTCTGTATTCCACCGTAACCACCAGAAAATATATCACCGGGATCACCAGGGGCAGGGGACACAAAAGATGAAAAATTTTGACCCCGGCAACAAACATCATGCCCCAGCAGATCATTCCCAGCACCACGATGGTACCGAAATCCGGCTGCAAAATAATCAACAGGGCAAAAAGGGCAAATATCAGGGCATGGGGAACAAAGCCCACGGAAAAATCTTTGATCATGGGCTGTTTTTTGGCCAGGCTGTATCCTAGATATAAAATCAGGGCAAGTTTTGCAAATTCCGCGGGCTGGAACTGGAATATTCCCAAATCCAGCCATCGGCTTGCCCCTCCTGCTTTGATACCCAATGTTGGTATCAGCACCGCTGTCAGAAGGCCCAGAGAAACCATAAGAATGATGTAGGCAAAGTGTTTGTAAAACCGGTGGGGAAAAGATGCCGCCACAAAAAGAACCCCCAGGCTGATGCCAAAAAAAATGGCCTGGCGCTGCATATAGTAGAACAAGGTTTGATGGATCTGCATGGAAATGGCTGATGATGCGGAATAGACCATGACAATACCGATACACGACAGGATCAGGACGGGAAAAAGCAAGGATTTTTCCCTGAAAACCGGATGCACGGGTCTTGTATTATCCATGGTGTATCAGCTCCAGTTCCATAACACGGGCAGTGAAATCATCTCCTCTTGCCGCGTAGTTGTCATACATGTCAAAACTGGCACAGGCAGGAGAAAGCAGCACCACATCTGTGGGCCTGGCAGCATCAAAGGCGGTTTTTACAGCTTCTTTCATGCTTGGCACCCGGGTGACTTTGCACATACCGGAAAAGACCCGGACAATATCGGGGGCTGCCTCCCCCATGGCAATGATCCGGCCCACCTTGTGTTTTACTGTTGTAACCAGCTGGGTGAAATCCGTATCTTTTTTTCGGCCCCCCAGGATGAGAACAACCCGCTGTTCAAAGCATTCCAGTGCACGGGATACTGCATCCGTATTGGTGGCTTTGGAATCATTGTAAAAGCGGATGCCGTTGATATCGGTGACAAACTGCAAGCGGTGGGGCAGTCCGGCAAATGCGTTGACAGCAGATGATATTGCCTTGGGATCAGCTCCTGCACAAAGGCTTGCCAGGGCGGCGGCAGCAATATTTTCCAGATTGTGGGTGCCTGGCAGGTTTTTACGATTTCCGCAGTCAATGCGAACCGGCTGGTCCCTGAATTTTTCCGGCAGGATCAGGTCGATGGCCTGTTTTTCAATGCTGGCACCCTGGATGATGGGACAGTCGGGTGCACAACCAAATTCATACACCACAGATGCCAGATTGGGTCTGGGAAAAAAGGTGTCGGATATGCCGGCATTGATGATGGCGGTATGGTTTTGGGTCTGGTTTTGAAAGATGGACCATTTGGATCGGGCATAGCCGGCCATGTCTTCATACCGGTCCAGATGGTCCTGGGCAAGGTTCAGCAGAACGGCAATCTCAGGGGTGAAACGGATGGCCAGATCCAGTTGAAAACTGGAAATTTCCGCCACCACCACCTGGACCTTCTCACAGGACATGAGATATTCCACCAGGGGGATGCCGATATTGCCTCCCATAAAAGTGGAAATACCGGCAGATTCCAGCATGTCCCGCACCAGGGTGGTGACCGTTGTTTTGCCGTTGGTTCCGGTGATGGCCACCACGGGGGTCTGGTTGTACCGGGTGAAAATATCCAGATCTCCCACAAGGGGCACACCATGGGATGCTGCTGCCAGCAGATACGGCATGTCCAGGGGTATTCCCGGGCTTACCACGATGGCATCCGCCCGGTTGAAGGTGTTCTGGTCATGGAAACCGATCTGGGTGTCGATTCCCAGGCGGTTGAGTTCGCTAGCAGCATCCAATGTTCTCTCATCAATATCCGTGGCCTTGACCTTATATCCCTTTTCGGCAAGGAACCGGGCCATGGACAGGCCGGATCTTCCCAGGCCGAGAACCAGTAAGTATGATGTCCGGGATATCTGCATAAATTTCACCTTATCTTCAGTGTGCCTAAAGAGATGAGGGCCAGGGTAATGGAAATGATCCAGAACCTGACGATCACCTTGGATTCATGCCAGCCTTTGAGCTCAAAATGGTGGTGCAAAGGTGCCATTCGGAAAATGCGTTTTCCTTTGGTCAGTTTGAAATACCCCACCTGGATGATGACGGATAACGCCTCTATGACAAACAATCCCCCCACAATGAGCAGCAATATTTCCTGTTTTACCACCACGGCAATGGTTCCCAGGATCGCGCCCAGGGGAAGAGATCCGGAATCTCCCATGAATATCTGGGCCGGGTGGGCATTGAACCACAAAAATCCTAAGCCTGCCCCGGCAAGGATGCCGCAGATCACCGAGATTTCACCGGCGGATATGATGTGACGTACATGCAGGTACTGGGCAAACTGGGTATGGCCTGCCACATAGGCAAAAAACATATAGGTTACAGATGCCACGATATAGGGACCGATGGCCAGTCCGTCAAGCCCGTCGGTCAGGTTCACCGCGTTGGAGGTACCCACGATAACCAGACAGGCAAAGGGGATGTACCAGATACCCAGATCCGGAGAGAAATCCTTGAAAAACGGGATTGTCAACGTGGTGGTGAAATCCGGGCTCAAAAAAATGAGCAGGCTGATCATCAGCCCGCAAACCACCTGGATGGTGAATTTTCCCCTGGCGGTGAATCCCATGTTGCGTTTTTTGACCTGCATGAGGTAATCATCCACAAATCCGATGGCTCCGAACAACAGGATGGTCAGCAGCAGAATGGATATGTAGTGGTTGGTCAGATTGCCCCATAAAACCGTTGCCACGAAAACGGAAAACAAAATCAGAATTCCCCCCATGGTGGGGGTGCCCTGCTTGCCCAGATGGGTCTGGGGACCGTCGGTCTGGATCACCTGTCCGATCTGCATGAGAGCCAGTTTTCTGATCACAAAGGGGCCCAGGACAAAACAGATCAAAAAGGCGGTCAGCCCCCCGTATATGGTCCTGAAGGTGATATACCGGAAAATATTCAAAAAGGTGAACTGGTCATGCAATGGGTATAAGAATTCATACAGCATGGTGTGTTCCTTTTGTCTTTTCCGGTTTGCACAAAGCCGTCTGGTTCTCCCACTGCTGGATGATGGTTTCCATGGCCATGCCCCTGGACCCTTTGACCAGGACCCAGTCTCCTTTGTGCACATGGGACAGGACATCACTGGCAATCTCTTGTTTGGTGCCGCAGAACACTTCATTGCCGGGCATGCCGTTTTCCACAGCCCCCCGGCAGGTGTGGCTGCTGTGGGGGCCAAACAGATACAGGCGGTTGATGCCCAGTTGCGCTGCTGTTTTTCCCACTTCATAGTGGCGGATTTCAGATGCCTCTCCCAGTTCCAGCATATCTCCCAGTACGGCAACAGCCTGGCGGTTTTGTCCCCGATCTGACCGGGCAGCCTGGTGTGACAGTGTTTTCAATGCCTGTGTCACAGATGCCGGGTTGGCATTATAGGTATCATCAATAAGCTGAATTCCGTTGTCAAGGCAGCGGATATCCATTCTCCCGGATACCGGGACAAAGGCTGCCAGGCCTGTCTGCATGTCACGCATGCTGATGCCGGCAGCTGATGCCGCAGACAGGGCAGCCAGGGCATTGTGTACCATGAACCGGGCAGGGGAATGAAGATGAAACCGGGCGGATTCGCCTTTGATACAGCCCGTAAACCAGGTGCTGTCTGCACAAGATTGGATGTCAGTGGCATACACATCTGCGCTATCATCTGCTCCAAAGGTTAGTATCTGCTGAATATCCGGATTTTTTTGGGCACCGGTTTTCAGGATATGGAATCTTGGGTCATCTTTATAGATGATGGCGGTGCTGTTTTTTTGTGCATGGTCAAAGATCTGTGCTTTGGCCCTGGCCACATTGTCAGGGGTTTTTAATTTTTCCAGGTGGGCACCGGCTGTATTGGTTACCAGGGCAATGTCCGGCCGGGCAATGTCAGACAGGCGTTGCATTTCTCCGGGCTGGTTCATGCCCATTTCCACCACCGCCCACTGGTGGGCATAAGAAAGTGATAACAAGGTTGCCGGCACCCCGATTTCATTGTTGAAGTTTTTTTGGGTGGCCAGGGTGTCATAGGTGGTTTCAAAAATTTTCCGGGCCATTTTCCGGGTGGTGGTTTTTCCGTTGGAACCTGTGATGGCAAACACCTTTGCCCCGGATCGAAGCCGCTGGAACCGGCCGAGGCTTCCCAGTGCAGCCAGGGTGTCCGGGGCTTCAAAGACAAGAATCCCTTTGTGTTGCACCTGGTCCCATATGTGTTCTGCCAGAGCATGATAGGTACCCGTGCGGACCACAAACGCCTGAATTCCCTTGTTTACAACTGCTGGTATGAAATCATGGGCGTCAAAGGTATCTCCTGCCAGGGCCACAAAAATATCATTGGCCTGAATGGTTCTGGAATCGGTGCTGATGCCTGCAAAAGAGATGCCCGCATCCAGGGTGTTCAAAATTGCGGGGCATCCCAGGGCTGCTTCCAGGTCGGACCGGTTCCAGGCAATGGGAGAAAATCTTCGGGAAAAGGCCTTGCATGCTGCTTTCAATTCTTCTTTGTCATCAAAATGAATGGTGCCTTTATTGGTGATCTGGTAGGTTTCATGGCCTTTCCCGGCTGCTATGATGGTATCCCCGGGCCGGGAGATCCGTACCGCTGTCTGTAATGCTTTTTTTCGATCAACCTGTCTGATAATCCCTTTGCCATGGGCAGGTGGAGGAGGTGGACCGTCTTTGGAAAGGCCGTTCACAGACAAAAGGGGCATATCATCTGTGGTGATCCCGGCCATGATATCGGACACGATTTGTTCGGGATCTTCCGTTCTGGGATTGTCTGAGGTGACAATGGCCACATCACTGTGTTTACAGGCGATTTTTCCCATGAGGGGGCGTTTGGATCTGTCTCTGTCTCCACCGCATCCAAAAACGGTTATCAACCGTTTGGGAGCCCGGTTTTTCAGGGTGTGGAGAGTGGAGTCCAGGGCACCCGGGGTATGGGCATAATCCACGAACATATATCGGTTACTGCCGGTTTCCACCTTTTCCAGGCGCCCCGGCACACCGGTACAGGCCTCAATTCCCTGCAGGATGTGGCTGGAAGAAACTCCCAGACCAAGGGCAGCGCCAGCGGCACACAGGATGTTTTCCAGGTTGAATAAACCGGTAAGGGCTGAATGAAACACAACCGCTTGTTTTTGTAGAAAAATTTTGCCGGAAAGTCCCTGGATCGTGTCGATGATATCTGTGGCCGCAATTTCTGCCTTGTTTTTGCAGCCCACCCGGATGACCCGCAAAGACAGACTGTCAGCCAGTTTTTTTCCCCAGACATCATCCACGTTGATGACGGCGGGGGCAGCCTGGTTTCTGTCTGCACTGGCCAGGATTTCTGTGAAAAACCTTTTTTTGCACAGAAAATAGGTTTCCATGTCCGGATGATAATCCAGATGGTCCTGGCTCAAATTGGTGTAAACCCCTGCACTGAAACTGCAGCCGTCCACCCGGAACTGGTCCAGTCCATGGGAGGATACCTCCATAATGACATGGGTGACCCCTGCCTGCTTCATGTGAAAAAGGGTCTGCTGAAGCACCATTGCATCCGGCGTGGTGATGGGGTTGTCCAGGATGTTGCCGTTGTAACGGATGTTGATGGTGCCGATGACCCCGCAGTTGAAACCGGCGGCCAGAAAGATGCTCTCCAGCAGATAGGTGGTGGTGGTTTTGCCGTTGGTGCCGGTAATGCCCACCAGCGTCATGTCTTTGGATGGGTTGCCATAAAATCGGGCGGCTATGGCAGCGGCGGCCTTGCGGCAATTTTCCACGAGAATGACCCGGTCCAGATTCATTGGGTTCTTTTCGGCGATCACTGCAGCCGCTCCCCTGGCAAAGGCTGCGTCCATATAATCATGGCCATCTGCGGCATGTCCTTTGATGGCAAAAAACAACTGCCCGGGCAGGATATCCTGGGCCCTGGTCTGGATGCCGCAAATATCCATATTCATATCATCTTGGATATGTACCTGTACAAAGTCCTGGACCAATCGGGATAGCTTCACAGGTTTTCTCCTTCAGGGACAAAAGCAGGAGATTCTGCCACCATGCTGCCGGGCATTGCCGGGGGAATGCTCAGGTAGTGAAAGGACTGGGCCAGAATATGCTTGAAAGCCGGGGCTGCCACATCTCCGCCATAGTGCTTTTTTTGGGGTTCATCCACCTTCACAAGAATTGCCAGCTGGGGATTTTCCTGTGGTGCAAAACCGGCAAAAACCGACACATATGTGTTTTTGGCATATTCTTTTTGCCCGGCTGTTACTTTCTGGGCGGTTCCGGTTTTTCCACACACCGTATATCCATCGAGGGCAGCCTTGGTGCCGGTACCTTTTTCCTGGACAGCCAGGCGCATCATGTGTTTGACCTGGGATGCAACCCGGGCAGAGATGGCCTGGCGCACCGGGGTGGGAGAAAAAACCTGAAGGTCTGTGCCTGTGGCGGAAAGTATTTTTTTGACCAGCATGGGTTTCATGAGCTGTCCGTTGTGGGCAATGGCACTGATGGCGGAAATCAGCTGAATGGCGGAAACAGAAACCCCCTGGCCAAAAGAGATGGCCCCGGTATCAATATTGGACCACCGCTCTGGTGCCGTGAGGGTGCCGGCAGTCTCTCCGGGGCAGTCCACCCGTGTTTTTTCCCCGAAACCAAACCGGGTCAGATAGGTGTAAAGTGATTGTTTTCCTACTGTTTCTGCCATTTTGACAGCCCCGATATTACTGGAATAGGTGATGATCTGGTTGATGGAAAGCCAGTCATGGGGGTGGGTGTCATTGACAACATATCTGCCGATTCGGTATTTGCCGTTTTCACAAAAAAAGATGGATTGGGGGGTAAACCCATTTTCCAGGGCAGCGGCAGCGGTAAATACTTTCATGGCAGACCCCGGTTCAAATGCGTCTGTGACCGCTCTGTTTCTATACGGAATATCGCGAAAGTCCTGGTAATTGTTGGGATTGAACCGGGGATAATGGGCAATGGCCAAAATTTCTCCTGTGGCCGGCCGCATGACCAGGGCCAGACCCGATTTTGCCTTGTGGTCTTTGACGGTCTGTTCCAGGGTGGTTTCAGACAAAAACTGGATCTTTTTGTCCAGGGTCAAGACAATGGTATTGCCCCGCAGGTCATCCTGTGTTTTTTTGTCAATGTCCAGCACCCGGCCGACACCGTCTCTTCTGACTGTGACCGCAATTTCTCTGCCCTCCAGGATGGTATTGTATTTGAATTCAAGCCCTTCTCTGCCGATATCATTTTTGCCGGTAAATCCAATGACCTGTGCGGCCAGATCCCGGTTGGGGTAGAAGCGTTTAAAACTTTTTGTAAAAGAAATGCCCGGTAGCCGCAATTTTCGGATTTCTTCGGCCAGTTCCGGTGATACGGCTTCCGCCAAAACAGCATACCGCTTGTCAGTGGAAAATTTATCCGTCAGCGTTTTGGGATCAATTTCCAGTATTTTGGCCAGTATCCGGGCAATCTTGACCGGGGCTTCTATGTGCAGCGGGTCCGCAATGATTGTCATGGCATCCAGGCTGGTTCCCAGTTTGTTGTGGTTCCGGTCCAGGATATGTCCCCGTTCCCCTTTGATGGTCAGCTCCCGGGAATATCCGTTTTCCTGTGATCGGGCGATGCGGATAATCCGATCGTCGGATCTGAGCCGGTCCCGTTCCAGTGTCAATGCCTTCTGGTAGGACAAAAGATCTGATAAACGGGACTGGGCAGTGGAAATTTCAACAATCGTCTGGGTGGCCTCGGTCCTGACCCGGGTGTGCATCAGCAGTTCACCAAACAAAATACATATGATGACCAGCCATTTCAGACCGGTGCCGGTATGTTTGCCGGGAGTGCGTTTCTGGTTCATGCCCTATATCCTTTCGGCAACCCGAAGTTTTGCACTTCTGGCCATGGGATTGGCCTGCATCTCTTGGGGTGTGGGTGTCAGCGGTTTTTTGACAATGGATTTCATGGTCGGCTGTGTGTTGCAAACACATCGGGGCAGTTCCTTTGGGCAGGTGCAGACGGCTTCAAATGCTTTTAACTGCTGTTTTACAATGCGGTCCTCCAGAGAATGAAAACAAATTACACAGATCCTGCCGCCTTTTACCAGCAGATCCGGTACCTGCCGCATGAACATGGCAAGGTTTTCCAGTTCCTGGTTTACGGCAATGCGCAGGGCCTGGAACACCCGGGTGGCTGGATGAATTTTTTGGCTGCCGGCACGGCTTTTGGGGACACTGTCCAGTATGATGCGTGTTAAATCCCGGGTGGTTTTGACAGGATGTTCCTGTCTTTGCGTGATGATGGCCCTGGCAATCCTGCGGGAAAATTTTTCTTCCCCGAATGTAAAGAACAGATCTGCCAGCTCTTTTTCCCCGAAAGAGTTGACAATAATCCGGGCTGTCAGTTCTTTTCTGATATCCATGCGCATGTCCAAAGGTTCATTCAAATGAAAGCTGAATCCGCGGCCTGCCTGGGTGATCTGGTTCAAAGAAAATCCCAGGTCCAGGACAATGGTATTAACACCGGTTATGCCATACCGTGTCAGGATGTTTGAAAGGCAGGTGAAATTGTCATGCACCAGTAACAGGTTTTCAGCAAACGGATGCAGCACTTTTTTTGCATTGGCAATGGCCTCATGGTCCTGATCGATACCGATCAGAGTGCCGCCGGGAAGTATGGCCTGGATGGTGGTTTCTGCATGGCCGGCACCACCCAGGGTGCAGTCCACACAAACATCCCCGGGTTTCAGGTTTTGATACGCAAATACCTCGGCAGGCATCACAGACGTATGCACAAATCCCATGTTTACAGCCCCAGAGAAGCAATTTCCTCTCTTATTTCCGTTTGTGTAAGTTCCTTCTCCATTTTTGATTGTTCCTGGTCCCAATTTTCCCTGGCCCAGATTTCAAACCGGTCCAGCAGTCCTACCAGGACAATATCTTTTTCAATGCCGGCATAGGTCCGAAGACTCTGGGGAAGTAAAATTCTGTCCTGTTTGTCACATTTCAGAGGGCAGGCATTTCCCAGAAAAAAGCGCTTGAATTTTTCCATGGCTGCGCTTTTGGCCGCCAGAATTTTTTTCTCCAGCTGTTTCCATTCACTGAACGTGTATGCATACAGACATCCGTCCTTGATGGAAACTACTACTCCGTATTCATCATCAGCCTTCAAGACGTTCCGGAATCTTGCCGGAATGATGATCCTGCCTTTTGGGTCGATTGTATGAAAGGAGCTTGATCGAAACACTTATGTAAGCCTTTGTTTTGGGTAAAACATCCACTTTCCACCACCTGAAAACATACTTTTGCGAAATATTGGGTATATGTCAAGAAAAAAATGGGAATAAAATCAAAAAATTTCCAATAAAATAAGTTTATCAAGCTGATTTTATAGAAAATAGCGTAAGGGGAGTAAAGTGGATGTTTGGTCTGGACAGGGTGGAGAAAAAAAGGGGGGGGTGACATGAAAACTGCAAAAATACGTGGAAAGTTGTTATTACTGCAATGGCGCGGCAATGGTGGACCGGACCGATTCGATCACCTCATCCATCCGGTCCGGGTCGGTTGCCAAGATATACACCGGGCGGTGCACAATAATGTCTATGTTGCCCGGCACAAGGTCCAGGGAGTCCGGGGGCAGGATCTGATATGAATTTTTAATGGTGACCGGCAGGATGGGCAGTCTTGTTTCCCTGGCAAACACAAAGGCCCCTTTTTTAAACGGATGTACCTGCCCGGTACGGCTTCTGGTGCCTTCTGCAAAAAACAGTACCGATGCTTTGGGAGACAGATGTTTTCTGGCCCTGTGAATGGACTGGATGGCAGCATCCCGGTGGGAACGGTCTATGAAAATACACCCCAGATAATGGCAGGCAATTCCGAAAATGGGGATTTTGCGCAGTTCCTGTTTCATGACCCATTTGATGTTCAGGCCCATAAATCCGTGGATCACGGGTATGTCTGCCATGGACTGGTGGTTTGCCACCACCACGTAAGGCTGGTGGCGGGTGTAGTTTTTTTTCCCTGTCAGGGTCACGCGAATGGGGACTATGGCACAGGAAAGTCGGGACCATATCACAGCCGTCATATTGGCAGCATCCTGGCTGAACACAATCCCCACACAGATACACAGCAATCCCATGATCATGGTGATGGCAAACATGAACGGCACCACCACGATCCATTTATAGGGTTGATATATCAGCTGTAAGAATCGGTTCACTCGGGTGTGTTCTCTTTTTCTTCCGGAGACAGTCCCGCAAGTTCACGGGCATAGGATTGAAGATCCTTTGCAACATGGTTTTGGAAGACAAACGCATATTCATTCATGGAGGAGATGCCAAAGACCTGATCATCTTCTGTCTGGTCAAACATGGAAAGCACAATGGTGTCCTCATTTTCCAGGGTGATTTTCAGGTCAGGCGCTTCTTTTTCCAGGGTGCTTTTGTCAGAATTTTCCAGAAATCGGTCACAGGTGAGGCCGGACAGGGTGGACAAAAGATTGGAGACGGTTTCGGGATCAGGTGACGATCCGTCTTCATACCGGAAGACTGTCTCAGAAACAGCTTCATGGCTGTCGGTTTCCGCCTGACGGTTGTCAGGTTGATCCGTCTGGATTTCGCTCGGGGCCTGCCCGTTGTCGGATTTATCCGCCCGGGTGTTGTCGGCTTGCAGGCTCCGGGCTGTGAGATCAATTTGTTTTCCCTGGATCTGGATGGTAACTTTTTTGATGGCGCTTTGCAAAAAATCCAGCACCTGTTTGTCTCGAAATTCTGCAACGGTTTTATCAAAATGCGTTCTGAAGCTGCCTTTGGCATGGTAGATATCGGGATTATTTTCGAGCATCACAAAGGTGTGGTTGAAAGTGGAGGCGG
>JAIVHE010000358.1 GCA_020201255.1 Desulfobacteraceae bacterium | reverse complement strand
TTTGCCAAACTGGAATACATGAACCCCGGTGGCTCAATCAAAGACCGGGCTGCCCTGTATATGATCAATGCAGGGGAGGCATCCGGTCAATTGACAAAAGAAAAAACCGTTATAGAGGCCACTTCGGGCAATACCGGCATCGGTCTGGCCATGATCTGTGCCGTTAAAGGCTATGACCTTGCCCTGACCATGGCGGAAAATGCCAGTGAAGAGCGCAAAAACATTCTGCGGGCACGGGGTGCAAAAATTATTTTGACCCCCCGGCACCTGGGATCCGACGGAGCCATTGAAGAAGCCTATCGCCTGGCCCGGGAAAACCCGGACACCTATTTTATCACCGACCAGTACAATAATGCGGCCAACTGGCAGGCCCATTACCACACCACAGCACCGGAAATCATGGCACAGATACACCACAACATCACCAGTGTGGTGGCCACGGTGGGGACTTCAGGCACGCTTATGGGATTGTCCCGGTATTTTGCAGAACACAGCCCAAAAACCAGCATTGTCTGTGCCGAACCGTTTCTGGGCCATGGTATCCAGGGGCTTAAAAATATGAAAGAATCCTATACCCCTGAAATTTTTGAAAAAAAAAGACTGGATCAGGTGCTGCACATTGATGATGATCTGGCCTTTGAAACCGCCCGGCTACTGGCCTCGCAAGAGGGGTTGTTTGTGGGCATGAGTTCGGGCGCTGCCATGGCTGCTGCTGTAAAAGAGGCCCGCAGGATACAAAAAGGGGTTGTGGTGGTTATTTTTCCCGATTCCGGGGAACGGTATTTATCCACCCCATTGTTTTCTGTAAAACACAAAATCCAGTTACACCTGTTCAATACCCTTGCTGCTGAAAAACAGGGGTTCAAGCCGTTGAAACCTGATACCGTATCCATATACACCTGCGGCCCCACGGTATATCAGCGGCTCAATCCCGGGCGTTTCAGACGGTATGTTTTTACAGACCTTCTGGTGCGGTATCTGGCCTTTCACAAGATAGACATCAATCATGTGGTCAATATAACCGATTATGATGACCGGACAATCCAGGGGGCAAAACAGGCCGGGTCCAGCCTCACCGATTTTACCGGGCCCCATATCGCAACCTTTTTCCAGGACCTGGAACGGCTCAGGATCAGGCCCGCCCAGGCGTACCCCAGGGTATCGGACCATTTTCCCGACATGGCGGACCTGGCCCGGAAGCTGCTGAACCGGGGCCATGCGTATGAAAAACTGCACTCCGTGTATTTTGATATATCCAGTGTTTTGGAATACGGACACCTGTCCAGGATGGATATCCAGAAAATCCGGGTAGGAACCACAGTGGACCTGGATGAATATGAAAAACACAACCCCAGGGATTTTACGTTGTTCAAACGGGTACGTCTGTCGGAGTTGCGCCAGGGCATAGGGTTGAAAACCGAATGGGGAACGGTACGGCCGTCACTCCACCTGCAGTGCGCCGCCATGTCCATGGCCTATCTGGGGGCTCCCTTTGATATCCACACCGGCAGCAGAGAGCTTGTGTTCCCCCACCATGAGAATGAAAGGGCCATTGCCAGGGCTGCCTGCGGACAGCAGCTGGCCAATACCTGGCTGCATTGTGACCCGGTGCAGTATGACGGCTCTCTGGGGATAAAACACATGGACGACATCACTCTGGATACCCTGGCAAACCTGGGGTGGGACAATAACACCATCCGTTTCTGGCTCATGTCCGGCCATTACCGCAGGGGCCTGGTATTGTCCTTTCGGGCACTGACCGATGCAAAAGCGACCCTGGATAAAATCAACCGGTGCATTGCAACCCTTGAAAAAATCAGGTCTGCAAAAATTGCACAAGGTCACGCCTATGGCGGAATAGACCAGCTGGTGTATGATATCCGCCAGGGAATTCTGTCAGCCATGGCCGATGATTTGAAGATTTCTGCTGCCATTACCTCCCTTCTGGCAAATGTCAAAAAAATGAATGCCCTGGTGAGCCAAAACAGGTTGAATGCTGCCAATGCAGAACAGGTTCTGGACTGTTTGCAGGAAATGGACACGATTTTACAGGTATGTGATTTTGGCAAAAAAATGGAATATTCCGATGAAGTGACATATCTTCTCACACAACGCGATGATGCCCGGCAAAACCAGGACTGGAAAACAGCGGACATGATCAGAGAAACGCTTGCTGCCATGGGTGTGCAGGTGCATGACAAAAAGGCTGGTATGACATGATGGACATGGTATTTTTCCCTTTTTCCCACGTGGATCAGGATCAGTGCCGGACCCTGACTGCGGTTTTCCCCCATTTTCAATACCTGCCGCTGGCAGCACAACTGCCCGAAAACCACCCCATGACACCCTGGGTGGAAAAGAAAGTGGTAACGCCTGTTTTTACACCAGGCCAACGCCTTGGACAGGTGGAATCACAGGTGGCGGGCTGGCTGAACTGGGTAGAGCTGCACAAGGGCAACCAGAGAAATTTGAAGGCATTGCTCAAGGCTGGTCCGTATTTCAGTGATGATGCCGGACCCTTTGCCATTCAATCTGAACTCAGGGCGAGAATTCGGCAGGGAGCGTACAATGATTCCCAAAGCCCTGCATCTGTTGATCCGTTGCTGTTTTTGAAAATCGCTGCGCTCACCGATGCCCACAATGAGGCCATTGATGCCGACCTGGCAGACCTGGCAAAAAAACAGGCTGCCCTGTTTTCAGATCTGAAAGGGGAACCGGATCCGGACCAGGCCCTGCCGCTTGCTGATGATGGATTATCCCGGGATCCGGGTGCGGCCATGACACAGGAGCGTATCCGTGCCTGGGCTGCCTGCGCAGGGGAAGAAAAAATATTTGCCGGGCACCGGCCGCAGCTATTGATTACCACCAGCAGCGCGGTTTTTGAATACCTGGCCGCAATTTCCACCCAGTCCATAAATGCCCTTGACATTGATGGTATAAAAGTGCATGAAGATGGGTGTGCGCGCAAGCCTGAATGGCAAACCCATTTTTTGGGCATGCTGGAAAAGATAGTGACAGACCAGTACCCAAAAGACCGGGGATCTCTGGAAAAAGACCTGGTGGAAGCCATGGACGAATGCAGGCTTTCGGCCCGGATCCAGGTGGGTGTTTTTTCGGGCACGGACCTGGAAAAACATACCGGGCTGTCCGGCAAAAGAGTTGTGGTCTGTCGTGTGGCGGTAAAAGCATAAAAAGCTTGATTTTACCAAAGAAGATGTTATAAAAGCGATTTTTAAATCAGTTACATCAAATTGATATAAAAATGGGTTTATAATTGAATGATGTTACTTTATTTTTAGGAGGCTGTAAAAATGGCATTTACCCCGATTGTTGACGAATCAAAATGCGTTGGTTGTGAAGAATGTGTGGACGTTTGTCCTGTGGAAGTATTTGAAATGGAAAACGAAAAATCAGTTCCGGTCAATGCGGAAGAGTGCATGGGATGTGAGAGCTGTGTGGAAGTATGTGAAGAAGACGCAATCGTTGTTGAAGAAGACTAGACCGTTGTACCTTATGGCATCTGCCGAACCATTGTAGCAGAAGTGTAACAGAAGCTTTCTGCTGTTTGTCCGGTGCCTGCCTGGATGCCGGAACCGTCCCTGTGGAAAAAAAACAGGGCGGTTCCGGCATTTTTTTATCATCCGGATATTCCGTCCCCTTGGGCCTGCCTGGTTAAAATCGCAAAGACAGGCAGCTCAGCCCCCCGTCCAGTTTTCTGAATTCTGATACATCCACTGCAATGGTTTCATATCCCTGGTTTTCAATCATGTCCCGGGTTTTGTCAAACCCTTGGGGCACCAGGACCCGGTCATTAATCCACACGCAATTGGCTGCATAAGATTCAGTGTCATCCACCGGCAGGATAGTAAAGCCGGCCAGTTCCGGTTTGGTTACAAATTCCCCCCATGCCAGCAGACAATTGTTTTCCAGATAGGAAACCCCGGTTTTCAGGTGGAGCACAGTGGTCAGTTCAATGGGGGATACAGTATAGCCATATGGTGCCAGAATCTCTTTGAGCCGGGATATCCCTGCTGCATTGGTCCGGTCGGAAAGTCCCACATAAAAATGGTCCTGTACCATCATCACATCTCCGGCATCCAGGGTGGCCGGGGCCTGGATAGCGGCCATGGGACGGTCAAACCGTGCCATGGCCTGTGTGACGGCATGGATTTCTCCCTGTCTGGATACAGCGCCGGGCCGGGTGATCACCGTTACGCTGCCGGTGACCAGGCAGGTATCCTCGATAAAGGTGGAATCCGGGAAAGCCTCATCAGGGTCAAGGACGATAACTTCCAGGCCGCAGGATGCCAGTGCCTGAATATAGCGTTCATGCTGTTTTACGGCCAGGGCATGATCTGGTGTTCCCAGGTTGGCGTGGCTGATGCCGTTGACCATATTCCTGCACGGTGTTTTGATCATGGCGCGGGTGAACATTGTGTTTCTCCAGTTGGCTGTTACGCTGACGGAACTTTCAGGGCCTTGTCCGGCCGGGTGGTCAGATAAATACCGGAAAACACCAGGGCTGCTCCCACCAGAATCGCCGGCGTGAGGGGTTCATCTAAAATCAGGTATGACAGAACAATAGCACTGACCGGGACAAAATTGATAAAAATGCCGGCTTTCATGGGCCCAATTTCCTGGATGCCCTGGTAATACCAGAAAAATCCCAGCACCGTGCCGAAGAACCCTAAGTAAAACAGGGCCCACCAGTTGCCTGCCGTATAAAGGGGCACGGCCTGGAACAGGCCCTGGAAAAGTGCCGGGAAAAACAGCATCACCGTGCCGGCCAAAGAGGCATAGCAGACTGCCGCCACCGGGGAAAGGGTTTTCATCAATTGTTTTCCCAGAAGAGAATAGGAAACCCAGGAAAGCACGCATCCCATAATAGCCAGTTCTCCGGGCCCGATACCGCTGTGAAAAAGCTCTAGCAGGCGGCCGTTGGAGATGACGGTTACAGCGCCCGTCACCGACAGCAGCAGTCCGGTTATCTTGCCCGGGGTCAAGGGTTCCTTGAACAGGAGTGCGGCAAACAAACTGATAAAAATCGGGTTGGTGGCAATGATCAATGATGCCCGGTTGGCATTGATAAAGGTCAGGCCTGTAAAAAAGAAAAGGTTATAGGCAAAGAT
>JAIVHE010000055.1 GCA_020201255.1 Desulfobacteraceae bacterium | reverse complement strand
ATATGACCAACAACGATTTTCCACCGGATGCACCGGAAAAATTGCCGGATATTATCCCTTTCCCGGAAATAAATGTTGGCAATGTCAAATCTGTTTCCTGGGTGGGCGGGTTTCATCACAGCTATTATTGGGCAGACTGACCCGTCCCGCTGGGAAACATAAAACATTCCAGAAGTTCGCCGCCGCATACTGACCAAACATGCAGTATGGCTGGATTTGTACGTCCATAATCGCTACCGATTTGTTCAATTTTCTTTTTTTCCCACTCATTTCCCAGCCAGCTGGTGGACCAGTCAGCAAGCCCGACAAATTTGGCTAAATTTTGGCTGTTTTTTCGGTTAGTGAAGGCTAACTTTTCAGTGAAAATCCAGGATTTGAATTTTTTTCCAGGACAATCAAGTATGGCTCAGTTCTGCATATAAGTTGACACCCAGTGCTCTAACTACTTTCATCACGGTCTCATAGCGAGGTTTAGATCCCGGCGAAAGTGCTTTATAGAGACTTGTTCGTCCTAATCCAGTATCTTTTGCTAGCTGTGTCATACCACGAGAGCGAGCAACGGTCTTAACTGCAACAAGAAACGCATTGGGATCAGGATCTTCAAGTGCTCCAGTCAGATATGCAACTATCGCCTCATCGTTATCTAGATAATCAGCCACATCAAAAGGTGTAAAATTGGTCATAATAGTATCAATCCTTCTTTAACAATAATTTGCCAGCCATAGCTATAGCACGCTTAATATCACGCTTTTGAGTTGATTTGTCACCACCCAACAGTAGGAAGTAAACCATTTCTCCGCATCGAGTGAAATATACCCGATAGCCAGGTCCATAATGTATCCGCATTTCCGAAACTCTTTCACCTACTGGTTCACAATCTCCAAAATTTCCATTTGCAGCACGATCAAGGCGCAAAAAAATCTTAGCTTTTCCAATCTGATCTTTAAGCTTGGTCAGCCATGCATCGAATTCATCTGATTTTTGTAAAATATTCATTTGTACAATTGTATCCACCCAGATACACAAAGTCAAGCAAATCTATAGGACTGACCCCTCATTTCCGTCATGCAGCATCCTTCCATTCATATCTATTGCCAACGGATCACCGTCTCAGGTTTTACAACGATGAGAACACTTTTCCAGTCCTTCCAAACCCTGGAAAAAAGCACCCAAAAGATACGATCCCTGATTCTGATCGTTGGTCGTTTTACATTATGCTTCATAATAGCCAGTTGTTGGCGCAGGGCAAGATTCTCAAGGAGAAGATTTCTTCTCATCGAAATTGACAAAATGAACACAAAAATCAGCAAAATTATAGTTTCCATAATGCTCTAACCTATAATGGAGGGTTAGAGATTTGTCAATGATTTCAGGTATGACGAATAAATCCGAGGGACATGTTCGTGGTTGGGTTGTGTTTCGTTGAACTCTACCCAACCTACAATATTGATCCAGCCATCATGAGGGGTGGTCGGCACGATAATCATTCCTCTTCGATTCCAGCTGTATTCTATGCTCCAGGGTATCAATGTCAACATCTGCAAGAATTATTCTGAAAGCATCAGGGATCTGTAAAAATTTCGAATAGGCTTTGTCAATTTTTACGGGGTCTTTGGTCTTAAGAAGAGCTTCAATATCTTTGACGTCCTTTAGCAATTCAACTACTTCATCGACCTTGTCTGGAAAAATACGAAGCATAAAATCTTCATCATCATCTTCAGCACCATCTGGTCGTCTTACCATTTCCTCAAAATTTTCTTCAAAATCTTTTTTTAAAACATTCCTAAGAGACTCTCCTTCAGATTCCCCACGATTTTTGTCTATTTTGCTCAGCAAATCAAACACGTTAATCATATAGCCCCGCTTTCCCAAAATTCAGGTTCAAAACACTCCCGGATTTGTCTTTGTTACCCATGGCCCTCCTGACTATCTTGTCATGTGGCATGTGAATTTATGATTCAAATATAGGGATACTCTTTTTCTATTCATTTCAAATGAATAACCTTATTGCCTGGTGCAGTCAAGAAAATTATAGTTCTCTGGATATTTTTGCCAATGGGAAGGATCGGACCGAAAGCGCCGATTAAAACCGGTAAAGTCAAGTATTATTTACCTGTCCCCATAGTTGTCATTGAAAGCACAAGGCACAAAACAAATGTTTACATAATGTGCAATCTGTGCCTGCTCTTTGGTGGCCTTATGCAGCATCCTTCCATTCATACCGATGGTGAAGTCCGCCGAGCCGCGGGAAAGCAACCACCTTACCGTTGTCCGGCTTTTCCGACACGGATCTGCCTCCTGGTGTTTCTTTGCCAAGAACAAGATGGGTTCTGCCCTCATGGTAATACGCAAGATACTCGGTCAAAATATACCTTAAATGGGCTTCGTTCAAAATAATCATGGCATTTATACAATCACGCCGTATGCTGCCTATCAGTCTTTCAATATACGGATTCTGCCATGGGCTTTTCGGCGCAGTCTTGACTTCATTTATTCCCATATTTTGAATCCTGGACTGGAAATATTTGTTGTAAATGCCATCCCGGTCTCTGAGTAAATACTTGGGCAGGGTATCATACGGACAGGCTTCGACAATCTGCTGTGCGGACCACATCCCCGTCGGATGCCTGGTAACGTTGAAATGCATAACCTGTCTGGTTTCATGCCTGATAATGACCAACACATAAAGCACCTGAAAACGGGCTGTCGGCACCTTGAACAAATCAACGGCATATGTGTTGAACATGTGATTTTTCAGGAATGTTCTCCATGTCTGGGATGGCGGCTTACGTGGCCTGAGCCGCTTGATGATTTCTGAAATGGTCCTTTCATGAACGTCATAGCCAAGTTTCAATAGTTCTCCGTGTATGCGTGGAGCACCCCAGAGAGGGTTTGCCCTTGCCATTTTTTTGATAAGTTTACGGGTTTCAGAATCAATTGAAGGCCGTCCCGGCCCTTTTTTCCGTGATTTATACGCCCAAAACAGCTTGAATCCTTTTCTGTCAATTGATTACTGTTTCCGGCTTCACAACAATGAGAACACTCTTCCAGTCTTTCCAAAACCTGGATAAAATCACCCAGAAAATCCGGTCCCTGAGTCTGATCTTCGGCCGTTTGTTCTTGTGTTTCATAATTGCAAGCTGCTGACGCAGGGCAAGGCTCTCCAGGTGAAGCTTTTTGTCCCGTGACAGCAACCAAATACAGACCATAATTGTTAAAATTAGCGTTTCCATAATGCGGACGACTGTAATGGAACGTTGGAGAATTGTCAATGATTTCAGGTAGGACGGAATAAATACGAGGCACAGCCTGATCCGTCCGGCTGGGAAACGTAAAACATTCCAGAAGTTCACCGCCGCATACTGACCAAACAGGCAGTATGGCTGGATTCGTACGTCCATAATCGCTACCGATTTGATCAATTTTCCCTTTTTTCCCACTCATTTCCCAGCCAGCTGGTTGACCAGTCAGCAAGCCCGACAAATTTGGTTAAATTTTGGCTGATTTTTTGGTTAGTGAAGGCTAACTTTTCAGTGAAAATCCTGGTTTTGAATTTTTTCCCAGGACAGTCAGAAAAGCACCGGTGATAACAACTAAAAACTTGATAATCGAGTTTTACCCATCTTTCATCTCGTAAGTTTCTATGAGATCACCTATGATAGAAACAAATGAATATAAAGGATGTAAACAATCATCTCGGACAATATCAAGAATAGAGTTAAGTAATGTTATGGCTTCTTCATAATCTTGTTCTGTTTCAATATGGGCAATCGGTGCAACAGATTGCAACATCTCCCAAGCTGAAGTAAGCCTCTGAAAATCAATACTTGGATTCATTTTTCCTCCAATCGTTTCGATCATACTCTGAATGAGTCATTACCTGTCTTACAAAAAGCCTTTGTTTGTCATAATGAATAACAGCGGCAATTCGATATTTATTCCCGCCAACATCAAATATTGTGAAACCATCTACATAATCCGCTGAATTAAACGTTTGTCGAACTTCTGGAAATACTTTTGCTGTCATTTGATTTGCCTTGAGCAGCCAATCTTTCAATACTGATTTAGACTCAGGGTGTATTTCCCAAAAGTCCCTTAAGGGCTTTTTTGAGATAATTCTCATAAAAATTTAAACCACGTTAAAACTTCCATTTCATTTTTTTTAGTGTACCATAACATCCAACCCCGTCAAGTCTTTCCAAAACCTGGATAAAAACACCCAGAAAATCCGGTCCCTAAGTCTGATCTTCGGCCGTTTTTTCTTCTGTTTCATAATTGCAAGCTGCTGACGCAGGGCAAAACACCAGGTCAAGCCCCTACTCTAAAGAAACCGGTATCCACCCTGCCCTGCCTTGTACCGGTCTATGTTATTTCAGCAGGGCCAGTATCTCTGAGATGTCATTTGCTGTTTTTATCGTCTTTATAATTTCTACAAGTGTATCCAGATCATCAATTTTATTCACCCTGCTCATCACAGCTTCAATGTCGCCTGGAAATTTAAGGGTTATCCCCAATTCTATGGCTTCTTTGAGACCTTTGATCTCACCCTCATTCTGTAATTTCTCTAATAAAGTCATAACATATTCCCCCGTCTCCTTGGAAATAGCCTGCTCAGCTATCTCCACTAATTTTTTTGCCGATAGGTCTTCTTCTTGCCGGGCCGATACTATATAGCGTATAAACACTTCCAGCCATTGCAGACCGGTTTCCTTTTCCGTCAGAAGGGTCTTGAGCAATGCCAATATACCTGGCAGCTTCTGTTTTAAATCCCGGTCTCTGATATGTTTGAGCAGAAGCAATGCCACCCGGCTCAAGATCGTCCCTTTGATTTGTCCATCGGTGAACTGGTGCAAGTCATACAATTCAAGCCCGAAATCCGGTATGTACGCGGTAAGGTCTTCCACCGGACCTGACAACAATGAAGCCAGTCGCAGGGTATCATCCGGCCATTCTTTTCTGGCATGGCACACCAGCAATAGTATCACAAAATAAAGCTGTCCTTGCTGATCTCCAGGGTGTTCAGATCCACCTGTTTCAGAACTTTGTCCGGCAGGCTATGGTATAAAAGGCTGCGGGCATTTTCCTTGTCGCTGTATGTATCCCGGAACAGCTTGTCGTTGGGATTGATTACCCAGGCTGTCTTTTTC
>JAIVHE010000054.1 GCA_020201255.1 Desulfobacteraceae bacterium | reverse complement strand
CCTGGGAGGTGGACCGGAGGGGAGAAATCGTCTCTCTGGGTATCCGCTCCATTGTTGCCGGCACCATCGCCACCTGCATGACCGGGGCGGTTGTGGGCCTTATTTCCGGATGAACAACGGCTTTTATCTGCCTGGTTCTTACAGCCGGCAGATCAGCTCATATTGCGTTTGTTATAAACATATGGTATCTGAAAAAAGACCAACAACTCTGTGATTGGACCTGACATGACCACCCTGATACCAGAAAAAGCAAAGCTGCTTGAAAAACTGAAAAACCATGGTTTTAATGTGCCGAATTTTATTTATGTGCCGGCAGATATATTCAACACGGAGGCGTTTGAACAACTGGAAACGTTTTTACAGACCCACCGGGAAAGCTTCAAGGTCATTGCAAGAAGTGCACATCCTCTGGAATCAAAGTTTAAAGGCGGAACTTTTGACTCTCTGGAAACCTATGCTGATATTGCGGGTATAAAATATGCCAGAAAAAAAATGCTTGCCATGGCTGAAACTGCAAAATGGCTGTCCATTAAACGGCAGCAGATCTTTCATCACGCACCAAAAATTAATATCAATGAAATGGGTGTGGTTGTGATGCCTTTTGTCGAGGGAACCAGTGTAATGGCAAAAATGATCCGGAATGAATGGGAATTCGGATACTGCCGGGACCGAAGCTACAAAGTGCAGAATGAGCCCTATATCACAAAGGTTCCCCATGACAGAAAACTGGTGCAGCTGTCCAAGGATATCCAAAAAGCGCTGGGGTTCAAATGTGAGATTGAATATATTGTCGCGACAACCGGCGAGGTGCATGTGGTGCAGGCCAAGGACATTTCAAACATAGAAACCTTAGAGGAAAAAGAAAGCGAACGGTCCATCAAGCTGGACGGCATCCGGCGCATCAGGGTCCGGCGAAATTACAGGGAAAGACCGGTTTATATAATGGACAATAAAACCTTTTATATTCACATCATCAGCCTGTGTGAAGATATTGTCCAAGACGCAAAAGGTGCAGTCCCTGACATCACCCCTGTCATATCCTGTATCCAAGCTTATGAAAAAGAGCTTGAAGCATTTGCCCTGCGGCACCAGCGGTTTGCCGTCATCGGATTTTCCATCCAGGATACCGGTGACCTGTACCAGATTGCCGGCCACTACCTGGATGAATTTCCCGATCTCCAGAACACCCTCTCAAACGCCCTGCAAAAAAACCTCTATGATATTGATATTTTTATTGCGGAAGCAGATACCCTGATTGCAAAGGACAAAATCCGCATCAACCTGTGCAGTCATGATGCCTATGGCATTGACACCGTCAGATATCCTTTGTGGTCGGCCTACTGGAACCTGGACCGCCACGACAGCATGGTCAAAGAATTTTTGCGCCTTGGCTTCAAAACAGGTGATACCATCGGGATCGATATCGATTCGGAAGGCAAACCCCTGGTGTATCGCCATTAATTCCAGATGCTTGCTGATTTTTCTGTTGTTCATTCATCACGGCACCATGCCCCAGGAAAAAATATCTTGTGTTGCCAGGATGTCTGATACCTGTGCAGCCCGGACCAGATCAGCATTCAATATATCCAGGAGAGCATAATCCAGGCCGGCCGAAGCCAGCATGGCAATATAGCTTTGCTCGATGATCAGGCGATTGCCCTTGTCCGGGGCATTGGTGCCCAGGTTGGAGATGCCGCCGATAGTTTTGACGGGAAACCCCAACAAATCGGGCAGGGTGCGGATCACCTGCAGCACCTGTCCGACCTGGAAAATTCCGTCCGCCCATGCCAGCGGTGGAATCACGGGATCAATGATCACCCGTTCTTTGGCCACCCCGGCAGCTTCGGCCTTTTCCATCAGTTCAAGGACAATATCAAACCGCTGGACCGCATCCCTTGGCACCCGGGAATCCGGATATAACAAAAACCCCACAATATCCGCATCAAATTCCCTGGCCAGGGGCAGAATGGTTTTCAGTTTCCGTGGTTCCAGGGAAAATCCGTTGAGAATGATCCGATTTTTGGCGGCTTTTGCCCCGGCTTCCATGGCTGCCGGGTTGGCGGTGTCAATGAGCAGAGGCAGATCGGTCACACCCTGCACCGCATCCATGAAAAATCTCATCCCTTGTTCGGAATATTTTCCCAGAGGGCCTGTATTCACATCAATGGCATAGGGTCTGCGGGCCACACACTTTTTTACCAGGGCCTGGACCGGTCCCGGGTCAAGGTGTTTCAGCGCATGCCGGATATCCGGTTTGGTGATGCGCAGGTTATCGGCAATCAACTGCATATGATCATCCCCCTTGATGGTGCCGTTACCGCACCGGCCACAGATAAAATTCGGACAGGGGTTTGTATCCGACCCCCACGGCCCCATCCACGGTATACAACACCCAGGCATAATCCCTATCCACCATGCTGGTGGTGGCAGACCAGTAAAAATCCTGTACCTCGACAAACCCATGATCTGGCGGCAGGGCCGGTGAATGGCAGTCCATATCGGTGATACCTTCCAGAAATTCAGGCTTTTTTTCAGTTTTTTCCCACATACATGCCGTCGTACTCCAGGGTTGAAAGGGGGGTGCCTTTTGTACGAAACCCCGCCTCAACAACTTCTGCGATAAAAAGACTGTGGTTCCCCGGCTGAAGCTGTTGTGTCACCTGTAATTCAAACCAGGCCAGACAGTCTGTTAAAATGGGTACTCCGGTTTTTCCGGCCACCCAGTCGATCCCGGAAAGCTTTTGGGCCGGATTTGGCCCCTTGAAGCGTTTCAGCAGTTCTTTTTGGGATTGATCAATGATGTGTAATCCGAACGCCCGGCTTTTGACGAGCATGTCATGGGAATACCGGTTGGGATGCACCGCCGCCAGAATCAATGGCGGTTCATAGGATACCTGGGTTACCCAGGAAGCGATCATACCGTTCATCGTATCACCTTCTTTGGTGGTCAACACATAAATCCCATAAGTCATCCGGCCGAATGCCGACTGCCACTGCTGTTTCATCTCATACCCCCACCCTGTGCGTTGATATTTTCACCTCTTTGCCAAGCTTGAACACTGCCCAAAAATGCATCACCTGTCTGCCGTCTTCATCCAAAACCATGGCTTTACCCTGTACCTTCCGGTCTTCCAACAATTTTACCTCTGCTCTGGCAGACAGGACCCCCTTTGTCACCGGCCCCAGAAATTCTGCGTTCAAGGAGATGGTCCCGAACCGGCTGTTCGGGGGGAGGATACTTTTGATGGCCATGGCCACTGCTGTATCCGCCAGGGTGACGATGGCCCCGCCATGGGCCAGGCCCTTTCCCTGGGCCAGCTGATACACAAAGGGCATGGTCAGATAAGATCTCCCGTTTTTTGCTTCGACAATATCGAGCCCCAGCAATTTTTCAAATGGTGCGCAGCTGATCCACTGATCAAGGATGACCTGATGCGGCCCGGTGAACAATCCGTCAGTTTCCATGCTTTTCTTTTCTATCCTCCAAATTCGATCTTCCATATGCCCGTGGCAACAGATGCCAGCTGTTTCTGTCTGGCCTCAATTTTCTCGGCATTCCAGATATCGTAGTGTTCAGCCACCGCTCTGGTGATATGAAATGTGCTGTGCTGATACACCGATCTTTTCACAGCTTATGCTTTGTTACCCACATCCCGGTTTTTCCCGGTTTCAAAGAATGTCATATTGCCAATCCGATAGATCAGAATTCCCCCTTGCGTATTCTGACATTTTGATACTATCCCAAGTTGTTGCCTGAGTCAAAATATCAATTTCGGTATTACACCATAATATTGAGATTGACATTTTTTCAAATTTTTCTCAATATAACAATTTCCGCCCTGAGATACCTCCTCTCCCGGCAATATCCGGTGATGTGGATCAGGTTTGCTTTTTTCATCCATTTTTCTCTTTATTTTTAAAATCAAAATCGGGTATGATATAGCCTTTATTTCTAATACATATAATTTACAGGGAGTCATGGTTGTGGAAGAAAATATCATTCGTTTTGCCGGCCGCATGGAGCAGTTGCCTCCTTATTTGTTCGGTATGATCAACAAGATGAAAATGGAAAAGCGGCGTAGGGGAGATGACGTCATTGATCTGGGGATGGGCAATCCCATGGATCCTACCCCGGATGCGGTGATCGAAAAACTGGTGGAGGTGGCCAAGGACCCCAAGTCTCACCGGTATCCGGAAACCTCGGGCATGCCCCATTTGAAAAAGGAGATCGCCAAATATTACAAGCGGCATTATGACATCGATCTGGATGCTGAAAAGGAAACCTACTTCACCATCGGCTCCAAAGAGGGAATTTCCCATCTGTGCCTGGCCATCATGGGACCGGGGGATTCGGTGCTGGTACCGGCACCGGCCTTTCCCATCCATATCTATGCCGCAGTCATTGCCGGGGCCAATGTCATGCGGATCCCCATTGCTCCGGAGCAGGGATTTCTGGATCGGATCATCAATATATGCGAATCCTGCTATCCCGCCCCCAAAGTGCTGATGCTCAACTATCCTCACAACCCCACCGGCGTGGTGACGGACACCGCTTTTTTCACCGAGATCGTGGCCGTGGCCAAGCGGTTCAAATTCATGGTGATCAATGACTTTGCCTATTCCAAGATCACCTTTGACGGGTACCGGGCTCCCAGTTTTCTGGAAGCCCCCGGGGCCAAGGATGTGGGGGTGGAGTTCGGATCGTTTTCCAAATCCTATAATATGGCGGGCTGGCGCATCGGCTACTGCGTGGGCAATGAACAGATCGTCAAAGCCCTGGGCCAGATCAAGGGATATTTTGACTACGGCATCTTTTCCGCCATCCAGGTGGCGGGCATCATTGCGCTCAGAGATTGTGACGACACCATCCCGGTGCTGGCCAAAACCTATGAAAACCGGCGGGATGTGCTGTGTAACGGCCTGACCCGCATGGGATGGGATATCACCCCGCCCAGGGCCGGCATGTTTGTGTGGGCAAAAATCCCGGCACCTTTCGATAAAATGGGGGCCATGCAGTTTGCCATCGAGATGATGGACCGGGCCAATGTAGCGGTGGCACCGGGCACCGGATTCAGTGAGGAGGGTGAAGGCTACCTGCGCCTGGCCCTGGTGGAAAATGAAGAGCGCCTGCGCCAGGCCATGCGGCAGATGAAAAAAGCCATGGAT
>JAIVHE010000357.1 GCA_020201255.1 Desulfobacteraceae bacterium | reverse complement strand
AATTCAATCCAGGCGCCACCGGTTTCCGTTTACAAGGCCGAATATATCACGGACCTGGAGATCACTGCCGGTGTGAATGATGAAATTGTTTTTCAGGAAATCAATGCAACCGGCGGGGCTGCCACCATGACGGCGGGTATCGATGTAACCGGTTCGCCGTACACGGATATGGGAGATCTGTCCCGGGCAATCGAAGCAGCGATGGAGACACAGAGCGATCTGAATGGAAACCGCATTGACTACGCTGTATCCTATGATCCGGAAACCAGCCGGTTCAATATCCGGGAAAACGGCGCCAGCCTGAATGAGCTGAATATTTTATGGGATGCATCCACCGCTTCTGCTGCCACAACGCTGGGATTTTATCCGTTGACTGATACCATAGACTACCCACATTCCGCCATTACCATCGATTCCCAAAATAACATCCTTGATTTCCAGGAGGAAAACCCGCTCGGCACTTTTACCACGCTCCAGGCCAGAATTCCGACAGGGACATATTCAGATATGTCGGCCCTGGCGGATGCGGTGGAAACCGCCATGGAAAAGGTCTCTTCAGATTCCGGAAACACGGCGGATTACAGTGTTTCCTATGATTCGCTTACGGATAAATTTGATATTTCAGGCGGTGCAACGCTGACCAGTTTTAATCTGTTGTGGCAGACCGGTAACGGAGCGGATTTTTCCATCGGCGAAACCCTGGGGTATGACATGTCTTTGGAAGCCATATGCTTGACTTTGAAGAGATCAATACGTCGGGAACCGCCACCACCCTTCAGGCTGAGATTGCACCGGACACATACAACAGCCCTTATAAGCTGGAAAAAGCGGTTGCCCAGGCCATGAACCTTGCATCAGCAAAATCCGGAAATTCAGTGGAGTATGATGTTTCCTACAATGAGGCAACAAACCGGTTTGCAATCCAGCAATCGGGCGGAACAACCCTGGATGAGTTGAATCTGCTGTGGTTATCGGGTCCGAATGCCGAAACCACCATTGCAAACAAACTTGGATACAGCATGGATATGGATGATACCGGCGGCGCTCCTTATACCGGAGATTCTGATCCGGTGTGGATGTCGTTTGATGCTTCCAATAACCGGATTGATTTCCAGGAAATCCGAATTGACGGCAGTATTTCGGAAGAGATGTCTATTGAGATTCCCCTGAAAGACTATACCGACCCTGACCAGGTGGCATCAGAAATTGGGTCTGCCATGCGCAATGCTTCTCCAAACGACGTTGCATACAATGTGGTGTATGATTCCGAACTGGGGTTTCAGATCAAGGGCAGCAGTGAATCGATCAAGGGATTCGACCTGCTGTGGGATACAGGTGACCATGCTTCTGCCGGTGCGGCGCAAAAGCTGGGATTTGATCCGGAAACCGACATGCGTGTCACCTATGCGGAAAGCGATCAGGATGTCGTACATATTGATCTTCGCCCTGGCAAGAACGACAACAACAAACTTGATTTCAAGGAAATTGTATCCAGTGATGGTGCCGAAAACGTCAGCCAGCTGACGGCGGTTATTGCTGAAAAAGTATATACCAGTCATGCAGAACTTGCCGGTGAGATAGAAAAGGCAATGGAAAAAGAATCCCGCAAAAAAGGAAATGGCATTGATTACGCGGTTACCTTTGATGCCGTTACAAAGAAATTTTCCATCAAGGAAAGCGGCACCGAGCTTGAACAGCTGCAGCTGCTGTGGCATACCGGCGATAATGCACCCCTTTCCCAGGGTGGATCCGGCCAGAGCATCGGCGGCATCATCGGTTTTGAAGGTACGTCCGATGATATTGCCACACCATTGGAGAGCAGCCGGGAAGTGGAATGGGGTATTTTCGACACCCTGCTTGATTTAAAGCAGTATCTGTTGAATAATGACCGGGACGGCATTGAAAGAACCATCGGCAGACTGGAGTTGAATTTTGACAATATGACATCCAGAATCGTTGATACAGGGATGAAATACAGCCGGCTTGAAGTGCGGCAGACCATCACCAGTCAGGTTAATTTAAGCATGACAGAGAGACGTTCCATGATTGAGGATGCTGATATCATTGCATCCGCCATGCAGCTTAAGAGCATAGAGACAGCCTACCAGGCCGCATTGAGTTCGACCTCAAGGGTGCTGAATCTAAGCCTTGTGGATTATCTGAGATAGGATACAGTATAATGCTTGTTCTTACCCGAAAATCAGGAGACCGGATTAAAATTGGTAAGGATATCATAATCAGCATCCTGGAAATCGAAGGCAAAAATGTGAAAATAGGGATTGATGCTCCCAAAGAGGTGGTGATTCTCCGGTTGGAGTTGCTGGAAAAAATTCAAAAGGAAAATATCGATTCCGCATCCAAAAAAGTGGATGATATTTCAGATCTGGCAGATATGATTAAAAACAAGTTTTCCACGGAGAAGAAGCATTGAAGATTCATACCAGAAAATTCGGTGAGCTTGAAATCGATGAAAAAATGATTTTGGACATGCCTGACGGCCTTCCGGGTTTTGACGGGTACAAACGGTTTGTTTTATTGGAAGATGCCGGCTCTAAACCTTTCTGCTGGTTTCAGTCTGTTGAAGCATCGGATCTTGCCCTGGTGGTCATGAATCCTTATCTTTTCAAGCCGGATTATCAAGTGGATCTAAAAGGGGTTATGGCCCTCAAAGGCTGGAAGAATGTAACAGAAAAAGATCTTGGCGTGTTTGTGGTTCTCAATATTTTTGAGACCCGAAACGGAAAAAAAATTACAGCGAACCTCATTGGACCGCTGGTGATCAATATGAAAAAAAATGAAGTGGTGCAAGTCGTGTTTGAGGATGCACACTACTCCCACCAGTACCTTATTCTTGATCCCTCTGTTTAAACGCTTTGATCAAAAATAAGCCCCACCAGTTCAGCCATCCGTTCTTTTATTTCCAGCATCTCTTCCGGAGGAAACTGTTTGATGACCTCATTGGTATCTGAATTTTTGATTTCCACGATAATCTGTCTGCCGGGGCCTTCTTCTCTGACAGAGAACCCAAGGTTCGTCTGCAGGTCCCTGGTGTAATCATTGAGGGATTCGGTCATGGATACGACCTCATTTTTGGTAAATGAGACAGCGGTACTCTGATTTTCCTGTGTTTTGTCTTTGATCTGACCTGATGATGGATTGATGCCCAAACTTTTGCCGATCCTGAAGTCATTGTTTACAGAATCTGTGGCTGATGTGGTTGCATCCATGTGGTTTCTCCTTGCTATTATTCTTTAAAACTCATGATTTTGGCCGGTCTTGATCTGCGGTCCAGCAAACCATAGCCTGTCAGAGCCCGCCTGCCTTTTGCGGTGGATTGTATTTTCTCTCCCAGATCTTTTTGTTTGCGCATTGCCTGCTCGAGCAGGTGCTGGTTTTTCACCATGATATCTGCTATAGCCTGTTTCCATTGATCATGGACCAATACTTCTTTTTTTTCAGCAAGCATGTCAAACAGTTTTTCACGGGCAGTGTTCTTTTTTTCCATATCAGGCAAACCTTCTTCCGTATCAAAGCTGTCAATATCTTCCTGGTAAAGCATATCCAGCTGCAAAAGAATTTCACCTGTATCCATATGTTGTGTGTGTGCCATTTTTTTTACCTGCCTGTTAAACGGAAATGGAACTGATACGTGATGCTTTGTGATTGTTTGCCAGTGGTTTGGCAGGGGTGTGTTGTTGCGACATGACATCATTGACCCATATCTTTTTGAGTTGTGACAGGTATCGTTCTGTCCTGTTGAGGATTTCAATATCATTTGTCAGGGAAACTTTGGGCAGTTCTATGAGTATGGAAAAATACAGCCCCCGTAAAAACCGGGTGGTTTCATCATTGAGTTCCGGGTCGAGGGAGGTGTTCAGCTCGGCAATTATGGCAATGGCCTTGCTTAAATTTTCTCCTCTTTTGGGGATGTTGTTTTCCACAATGCCCTGCCGTGTTTTGCCTATTCTGTCAAGGGCGGCGTCAAACAGCAGAAGAACCAGTTTTTCAGGGCTCATGCCCTCGTAGTGATTGTTGATATATGTGTTGATACCGGCATAAGAAGCGGCCATAGTCTACCTCCTTGATGGGAAAAAAAAATTATATTGCAGTACAAAATCCTATAAATCGTTCTTGTGTATGGTTATGCATGCTGTTATTTGTCAGTGGTTTTTTCAAATGATTCGAATATCGAGTTCATGAACGCGGCTTCTGAATTGAGCTGGTTGATAAAAGAATCCAGCTGGGCAAACTGCTGGGTCATGATATCAAACCGTTTGTTCAGCCGTTCCGTGTCTCTTGTGATGTCAGCTTCAAGACGCTCTATCCGCTCTTCCGTGGCATCGATTTCCGTGGTCACCGTGCCGGTGGAGCTGGTCATGGTTGTGATACCGTCATTGAGGATATCCCCGAGTCCCGGGATATCTTTTTGCCCATCACCGATAAAAAGGGTTTGAACAGCGTCTGGATCTGTGGCAATGGCCTGGTCCAGGCGATTTTCATCCATTGTGACCGTGCCGTCTTTATTGATTTCCAGGCCCAGATCCACCAGGCTGGTATAATCGGATTCTGTGTTCCCAATGGTGCTCATGAGCCCGGAAAGCTTGTTGATGAGATTTTTTACGTTGTAATCACCCTCCAGGGGGTTTGTTGTTTCCGTATCCTGGGTGTCGGCTTCATCTGTGCTGCCCGTTCCCCTTATCTCTTTGATCAGTGCATTGTAATTGTCAACAAAGGACAGGATGTTTTCTTTGGCAGAATCCATATCGTTTCGGACACCGAGGCTGGTTTCTCCGGCTTTTTTCAAGGTGAGGCTGACCCCGGATATGACGTCTTTGATATCCGTATTGGTCTGGCGGTTGTAGGTGATGCCGTTGACCTGGAATACCGCGTTCAAGGATGCCTCTTCTGCGCCGGTCACTTCGGACAGGTTCAGATTCTGGATGGTCATCCGGTTTTCTTCTCCTGTTTTATCGGAAACCAGTATCAGCCGCCAGGGTGTGTCTGCACCGCCGTCGTTGATGATGGAAGCGGAGATGCCGGGATTGGATGCAGTGGTATTGATGAGGTCGGCTGCCTGCTCATAGGTGGTGCCCGGTGCCAGACTGACATAGGCAGGTTCGGAACCGTCCGCCAGCCCCATGGCCATGGTGATATCAGCCTTTACATAGTCGAACCCGGACACACTGACCTGGGAGTCGGCGGTATTGCCGCCGTTTGCAGCACTCATCCGGATATAATGGTTTC
Organism: Desulfobacteraceae bacterium; assembly: GCA_020201255.1. Lineage (GTDB taxonomy): Bacteria > Desulfobacterota > Desulfobacteria > Desulfobacterales > Desulfobacteraceae > Desulfotignum. The sequence goes on along the minus strand of JAIVHE010000357.1, from coordinate 653 downwards.
CGTTTTCATCCTTGTTGATCAGAGCGGAGACCAGCTGTTCTCCGTTCTCATTTTTGTTGTTGGCCGCGTTGTTCACGGTATCGGCAATCTGGGTAAGGCTCATGCCCGCGGAAAGAGAGATGTCGATGGTCTGCTGTTCTCCTGCCGCACCATACTGGATGGACATGGTTTCATCTGCGGTGGTAACCGCTTCACCTGTGGAGGCAAAGGTGGTGGCAGGGGGGGCATAGATAACAGCATCCGGGCTGGCCACCCCGGCTGTCTGCCAGGAGTTCTGCCGTGCTTTCTGGGCAACCTCGATGGAATAGGAGGCATCTTTGATACCGTCATCAACCCGGGCCGACAGAATCTCTTCATTGGATACAGCACCGCTGTTTTTTAAAAAATTGGATTCCAGTGACAATGACAGGGCGCTGGATTTCATGGCAAACAATTTGGCATTCAAGCCGTTGAAGGCGTTCACCTTTTCCTTGAGGCCTTCTTTCTGGGTTTCTTTTCTGACAATGGTTTGCCGTTCAGCATCTTTGAGCTGATCTAATATGTCCTGCAGATCAAGGCCTGATCCAAGACCGAGGGTAGAGATTGATCCTGCCATTTGTCGTCTCCTTTACTGGGCGTACGGTGAAAGCATGTCTGACTTGTCAGTGTGTCTG
>JAIVHE010000356.1 GCA_020201255.1 Desulfobacteraceae bacterium | reverse complement strand
GATAAATCCAGGAAATCACAAAAGGGCAGAAAACTTTTTCTGCCCTTTTGCATAGATCCGGTATGAAAGGTTGGATTAGAAGTTCAGGGTTTTTTGCAGCTCTTCGGTGGTAAAATCCCATGCGACATTATGGGGGGGCACCGGATCAGTGAACATTTCCGGCAGCTGATCATCTATTGGTGTAAACCCGGCTTTTTTGTTGAATTCTTTTTCATTTCTCAGAATGGATTTTCCCAGTTCCAGAATATCATCCGGTGTCAGGCTCAGGCCGTACCTGGCATTGAGCATCTTTGTCACGGTGGGCAGCCCGTCTTCGTTGTCCAGAACGGCAAAGGCCACAAACAGACACAGTCCGGCCGCATCAATGGCCGCTGTGGCGATCTGCAGTCCCTGGGACAATTCTATGTTGCCTGCGTTTTTGTGGGGATCAACCGTGCCGCCGACACTCAAGATGTTGGCGGTAACCCCGTAACCGGCTGTATGGTCCGCCCCCATGGGGGTGGTGGCATAGGTGACGCCCACCCCTTTGCAGGTACGCGGATCATAGGCGGGCAATGCCTGTCTTTTCACCACCGGTACCCGGTCAACACCCAGCGCGTCTCCGGTAAACGCAGCGCCGTTTCCAATGATTTTGCCTTCCGGTCCATATTCTCCCACTTTGGAGAGCAGGTCGATGGCTGCCTGTCCGTCTCCCCAGGGAATCATGCCCCCTTCCATGGCAATGCCGATGGTTACACCGGTTTCAATGGTATCCAGGCCGAAATCATCACACAGCTTGTCCAGGGTGGCGATGTGGTCTATGTCCTGGATAGTGGTGTGGGCCCCGAAAGCCCAGATGGTTTCATATTCAAAGCCGCAGGTCAAAAAGTTGCCGTCTTTGCCATGGTACACATTGGAGCATTTGATAACGCATCCGGGATGGCAGGCCTCTGTGGTGATACCGTTGCGTTTTTCAATAGTTTCGGCTATGGCTTCCCCGGAAATGGCCTGGGCATGGTCAAACCGGCCGGAGCGGAAGTTTTTGGTGGGAAGCGTACCAGCCTCGTTGATGACATTCACCAGCACGGCCGTGCCCATGGCAGGCAGGCCTTCACCGGTGACCGGGTGGTTTCTGAGCATTTCCACCCAGCGTTTGTTGGCTTCTTTGAACGCTTCGGGATCCTGTATTTCCACCCGGGGCGCACCGGAATCGTCCACCACAATGGCCTTGATCTTTTTGGATCCCATGACCGCGCCAAGTCCGCCCCTGCCATGTGCCCGGCCGGGACGGCCGTTCATGTCCGCCTGGTTGATGGACGCTCCCTTGAGGCATTGTTCACCGGCCTGGCCGATGCTCAGCACGCCTACGTTTTTGCCGTATTTGTCCCACAGGGCTTCCATAACCGCGTAATTGCCTTTTTTGGCCAGGTCATCTGCCGGAAGGATCTGCACCCCGTCCTTGTTCACCACCAACAGACTGTATCCGTCATCTTCGGGTTTGTCTTCCAGCACCAGGGCGGTAATGCCCAGTCTGGCAAGCTTCTGGGAGGCAAGCCCCCCGGAGTTGCTTTCTTTGATGCCGCCGGTGAGAGGCGATTTGGCACCGGCTGACATGCGGCCGGAATCCGCAGCAGGGGAACCGGTGAGAACGCCGGGGGCGAAAATGAGTTTGTTGTTTTTTCCCAAAGGATGACAGGTGGCCGGCACTTCATCCAGAATCATCTTGGATGTGAGGGCCCTGCCCCCGAGTCCGGCATAATTCTCAGGTATTTCATCAAACGCAAAGGTCCTGTTCTTGGTGTTGATACGCAATAATTTTCCCATGTTTCCTCCTTGGCTCTAAGTGCATTCATTTTTACACCTGCATGGCAGCAAATGGTTGCCAGACGGTACAGGCTATTTTTGTGATCTCATTGGTGGTGGTGCAGTGCACCCGGTGTGACCCTTCAAACCGGGTCCAACATACCTGCATCCCCTTTATGCCATGACAATGGGTTCAAGTCCAGGATAAAATACAGACCTGTAAACGCCTGGCGCTGTCAGTTACAGACGACCGGATTCCGACAGTTCTTCTAAGCCTTCTTTGTCCTGAAGTTCAATGGTACGGGTCTGAACCGCGATAAGGCCGGCATCCCCCATTTTTTTGAACATTCTGGAGATGGTTTCCGGGGTGGTGCCGATGAGGTTGGAAAGCTGTGCCTTGGAAATGGGAAGACTGACCCGGGCTTCATTGTTTTGTTCCCTGGACAGGGTGAGCAGATATGCGGCAAGTCTGGCCGGTACTTCCTTGAGGCTCAAGGCTTCGATCTGCACGGTAAAGTCCCGCAGGCGCCTGGACAGATCCGCCAGCATATTCATGCCCAGCGCAGGGGAGGTGGTGAGCAGTTTTACAAACCGGTCCCTGGGCAGAAAAATAATGCCGGCAGGTTCCAGGGCCATGGATGAGGCGGGAAAATTTTTTCCCTGGAACACCGGCACTTCACCAAAGGTGTGCCCGGGGCCATAGATATGCAGGATCTGCTCTTTTCCATCCATGGACAGCTTGAACACCTTGATTCTGCCGGTCTCCACAATATAGATGCCGTTGCCTTTGTCCCCTTCATGGAAAATCATCTCCCCGCGGTGATACGTTTTGCGCACGGCAATCTGTGAAAGGGTTTCCAGCTGGTCGGCAGACAAACCTGAAAAAAGGGCGATTGTTTGTAAAATGTCGATACCGTATAGTTCTCCTGTAAAGAAACGTTTTCCATGCCGGTTCCGGCAGCACATAAAAAAAAGCGGTGTCTTGATTCAGATCAAGGTTTTATATGCCATGCTATAGTAAGTTTGCAGCAGGATGTAAAGTGTATATGTTACTCTTAAATAAACAAATCAAGGAAGGTGGATAATGAAATGTCCGGGACAAGATACCCAGTACTGGGACCAGAATGCAATTTTTGAAACCCGTTGCCCGGAATGCGGCCATGCCATGGAATTTTTCAAGGATGATGCCACCCGGCGCTGCGGCCATTGCAGAAAAAAAATTGTTAACCCCAAGATGGATTTCGGCTGCGCTGCCTATTGCAAATTTGCCGAGCAATGCCTTGGCACACTGCCTGAAGAGTTTGTGGCACAGCAGGAAGATTTGTTAAAAGACCGGGTAGCTGTGGAAATGAAACGGTATTTTGCCGCTGATTTCAAACGCATCGGCCATGCCGGCCGTGTGGCCCGGTATGCGGAAAAGATCGGAAAAAAGGAAAAAGCCAACCTGGCGGTGGTGCTGTGTGCTGCCTATCTCCATGACATCGGTATAAAAAATGCGGAAGAAAAACATGGTTCATCACAAGCAAAATACCAGCATATCGAGGGTCCGCCAGTGGCAAAAGAAATTCTGGAAAACCTGGGTGCCAAAGAAGAACTGGTAAAAGAGGTATGCGATATCATCGCACACCATCACCATCCAGGGCCTGACGAAACCACCAATTTTAAAGTGGTGTATGATGCGGACATGCTGGCCAATATGGTGGAATGCCAGGAAAAAGAACAGATCGATTCAGATACCCTGTCAAAAAAAATTTTCCGTATCTATCTGACAGATGCGGGAAGGGAACTTGCCCGACAGACGTTGATACAAAACAGCTGACAAAAGAAAAAACAGATAACAATCCGGGGATCAGGATATAAAGGAGAAAGACCACATGAAAGTAACGAGAAAAATAATTGAAATAGATGATGAAAAATGTGATGGATGCGGTAATTGTGTACCTTCCTGTGCAGAAGGGGCCATTCAGATTATCGACGGCAAAGCCCGTGTTATTGCGGACAAGTATTGTGACGGTCTGGGCGCCTGCCTGGGAGAATGTCCCCAGGGAGCGTTGACAATTGTGGAACGGGAAGCAGAGGAATTTGACGAAGAGGCTGTCCATCAATTGCTTGAAAAACAGGCAAAGGCCGGAGAGCCGGAAACCAGAGGACCGGCAGTGATATCAGGGGGCTGTCCTTCTGCTGCTGTGAAAAATTTTCCCACCTCCCCGTGTGACTGTGCCAGCCAGGCAAAGACCCAGGCACCCGGCGGCCCGTCAGCACTGGGTCACTGGCCGGTGCAGATCCGGCTGGTGCCGGCCGGCGCTCCGTTCTTGAAAAATGCGGATCTGGTGATTGCAGCAGATTGTGTGCCCGTGGCCTACCCCGCTTTTCACAAGGATTTTCTGGCGGGCAGGGCCGTGATGATCGGCTGCCCCAAGTTTGACAATGCCCAGGAATATGTGGACAAACTGACCCGGGTATTTGCGGAATCAGGCATCAAAAGCATCACCGCGGTTATCATGGAGGTGCCCTGCTGTGCCGGGCTGCCGGCCATTGTGAAAAAAGCCCTGGAAAACAGCGGCATGGACATTCCTTTTTCCGAGGTCACTGTCAGTGCCAGAGGAGAAATCCTTTCGTGAAATGGTCCCCTGATACGTCAGGCATGTAAGAAAAATACCTACACAACAATCAGAAATCTTCCAATTGATCCTTTACTTTGCGCTTGTTAGGGTGATATGTCCATAAAATGATATGCGATCGTTTTTTAACCCCATTAACAAGGAGGATTTTATGAAAGCAAGACATCTATTATTCATCGGCTTTACTGCAATTGTTGCCATGGCGTTCTGCCAGTCTGCCTTTGCCAAGGAAAGAGTCGTGTTCGGCGGCGGCCCTGCCGGTGGTACCTTTCAGGTAGTGGCCAATGCCATCCAGGTGTATGACCCTATTAAAGCGGAACCTGATTTCAGAGTACAGGCCCAGTCATCAGCAGGTTCTGTGGAAAACCTGCGAAAAACCGATGCCGGCCGCCAGCAGATGAGTGTGGTGTATTCAGGCCATGTATACCAGGGCCGTAACGGGAAAATGAAAAATGATCCCACAAAATATGAAAACGTACTGGCTGTCGCCTTTCTGTATGGAGCTCCGGCCCAGCTGGTGGTGAAAGCCGACTCAGGCATTAAAAGCGTCAAAGATCTGGAAGGCAAAAAAGTGGGCGTGGGCAATGCCGGTTCCGGTGCCTTTGCCAATTGTGAACTGTTTTTCACCCACATGGGTGTCTGGGACAAGATTGAAAGAAATGCCATGGGATACAATGATGCAGCCCAGGCATTCGGCAACAACCAGCTGGATGCATTCTGGCTGTTTGTGGGATATCCCACCGGTGCTGTCATGATGGCGGCCCAGACCAATGA
>JAIVHE010000053.1 GCA_020201255.1 Desulfobacteraceae bacterium | reverse complement strand
TTTTTTGTCTTTATCCAGGACCTTGCGCACGGAACCGGCCAGATCAGACGTCAACACCGGTTTCATGAGTAGACGTTTTATGCCGGCATATTTGGCTGTTTCTTCGCTGATGCGGTCGCTGAATCCGGTACACATGATAATGGGTATATCCGATCGGATGGCAATCATTTCTCCGGCCAGTTTGGCGCCGCTCATATGGGGCATGTCCATGTCAGTGATCACCAGGTCAAACCCCTCAGGGTTTGCCTGAAATCCCTCCACAGCCGCAAGAGGGTCTGTGAAGGAAGTGATGGTATAGCCCAGCTCCCCGAGGATCTGGGTTTGAAGCTCCACAATGATTATTTCATCATCCACCAGCAGGATATGTTCATCTCCTCCGGGAAGCGCTGCATTTTCTTTTTTCAGGCCCTTTTGCGCCAGAGATCCTGCCCGGGGTTCCGGTGTATGATCCGTTTCAGGATAAACTTCGGACACCTGATGCAAAAGCAAATGGTTTACGATTTTTACATAATCGATGTTCATGCATGGTTTGGACACATGGTCAATATGCGGATCTTTTTGCTGCAGTTCCTTGATGGATTCCAGAAACTCGATATTACCGGAAACAAACAGAACCGGGACGGTTTTGTGCCTTTCCCGGATATGGCGGTATATATCCATGCCGGTGAGATTCCCGGGCAGGATATAATCCAGGCTGATGAGATCATACTGGTTTTTTGCCAGCAGATCCATGGCGGCCGGTCCGTCTTCTGCCGTATCCACGGTGTGATGACAGGGTTCCCGGGACAGTATCTTTGACAGGACATCTAAAATGGCCGGTTCATCTTCCACCACCAGGATCTGCTTATTAGTGATGTATGTTTCGATACCGGCGCCTGCAATTTCGTCATCAACAGCGGAAAATTCCTGTTTCAGCTCCTGGTCCCTGGCAAAAACCACCAGATTTTTCGTAAGATTTTTGCCCCGGATGGTCTGGTCGAAAATCAGTTGCAAATATTCACTGGTCTGTTCATGAGGGCAGTCCAGCATGGCCAGCTCTGCCGTACCCATGACCACCCCTAAAATATTGTTGAAATCATGGGCCATTTTTCCGGCCACCTGCCCCACCAGGGCCAGTCTTTGTGCCTCCGCCGCCAGGGTAAGGGCCTGTATTTTTTCGGTCTGGGCTGATTTGCGTTCTGTGATTTCCGATTCAAGGCGGTGTTTTGTCTGTATCAGTTGTGTTCGTTCTGTTTCAAGACCTTCAGCCAGTTCCTCTTTTTGCTTGAACAACTGGAACAGTCCCTTTACCAGGGTTGATACAGAAACTGCAGTGATGGCATTTAGGGCTATAAAGTTTACCCCTGCAGCCGCCATGGCCTGGGGGCTGGTGAAAAAAACAACATCATGGCCCCATCTGCCTGTTGAAAACAACCATCCGGTTACTGCCAGAAATACAGCATTCAGTATAATTGCCCCGAATGCGGCATAATTGCCCATGAGCACCCCTGCGATGACGGCAAAGGCAAACAGCCAGGCCGGGCCGCCGCTGAGGGGGCCAACCGATATGATGATGGCCATGCCGATGACATAGAACGCCAAAACGGACACACCGGCCCTGATTTCATAACGGATGTGGTGAACAAACAAAAAAAACAGACACAGAATAACCCCCAGACTGTCCACAAAAGCCAGGCCCCAGGCATTTTTTTCAACAATCAATGCCGCTGTGACGCCAAAGGCAAAAACACCCGTGATCAGCCCGACAATCAGAATGGATGCCAGGATATTGGCCCGCCAACGCACCAGGCTGTCCTTTTCAAAGGAATAGGGCCAGACGATCCGGTTTGCAACCGATTGCTGAAATCCCAGAAAATGGTCCCATACAGAAGGTTTGTGCGTGAATTTATGCATGGTTTTTACCATCATCGGCGCCATCCAGTACATTCTGTACCTTGACGGCAATCTCTTTCATGGAAAACGGTTTCTGGATAAACTGAACACCCTCATCCAGGACTCCCTGATGGGCAATGACATTGGCGGTATAACCGGACATGAACAAAAATTTCAGTTGTGGACAAAGGGCTGTCAGTTGTTCGGCCAGGTCCCGTCCGTTCATATCCGGCATGACCACATCCATTTTTACGGGCCGCAGCTTTCCGGCAGGTTTCCAGCGCAGGTGAATATCTTCGCCGATGAGCCGGCGCATCATGGTAAGCATGGTTTCGACGGTATGGTTCAAATCAAGCACCCTGGGATCGATGATTTGCTTTCTGGCAAAAGCCAGCAGCTGTTTTGTCAGGCCTGCCTGGGCATTCTCATACAGGGACCGGTAACGGCGCTCACTTTCCTGCAGGGAGTTTTCACGCTCTGCCCGGGCCTGTTCCAGTTCAGAAACCCGGTTTTGCAGTGCTTCATAGCTGGGGTTCTCTGCCATTATGGTTACCGACTCCTTGATTTTCTGTTTTTATTTCATCCATTTCATATATATAAATGGTTTCATTCTCCCCCATAAACCCTTTCAGTTACTTTCCTGCAGGGCTTTGTGCAGTGCATTTTTCAATTGAACCATGGCATAGGGTTTGTGTAAAAACGTCTGGAATTTTTCCGGATGGTCCCGGTCCATTGCATGGTCAATGTTATGGCCGCTGGCCAGGATCACCGGCAGGTCGGGCCGGATCCTGCGCAGGGCGGCAAGGGTTTGCCATCCATCCATATCCGGCATGGTCAGGTCGGTGATCACGCAGCAGATGCTTTCCCGGTGCCGGTCAAACAAGGCCACTGCCTGGGGCCCGCCGGATGCTGACATGGCGGTAAAACCCAGCCGTTCCAGCATGATTTCGCCGATGTTGCGCACCGCATCCTGGTCATCCACCAGCAGTACGGTGCCGCCTTTTACTGCAGACTGCTGCCATTGACTGCCGGTATCAGGCTGTGATGCCGGTACATTTTTCTGTACGGGCAGAAAAACACGAAAGCAGCTGCCATGGCCTTTTTTGCTCTCCACACAGACCGCCCCGTCCCAGGATTTTACCAAACCCAGTATTACAGGCAGTCCCAAGCCTCTGCCCGTAAATTTGGTGGTGAAAAAAGGATCAAACAAGTTATCCATGTCCTTTCCAGCGATGCCGCATCCGGTATCTGATACTTCCAGGCAGGCATACAAGCCGGCGGCAGGTTTCCAGTCCACCGGTGCCGTCACCAGCCGGGGCATGTCGGAAAGGCAAAGGTTTTTGGTGGTCAGCCTGATCCGGCCTTTGTTGTCACCGATTGCTTCTGCGGCGTTGGTTATCAAATGCACCAGCACCATTTGCATCTGTGTGTCATCAACCAGCACTGTCGAACCCACAGACATGAAATCGGTTTCCAAAACAATGCCGCGGGGCACTGTGGTCCGCAGCAGAGACATGTTTTCAAGGCAGATTCTGGAAAGATCCATTTCCCGGGGTTTGCCGCCCCCCTGGCCCAGATAGGTCAACATCAATCCGCTGATTTCCGCAGACCGGTGGGATGCCCGCATGGCTTCGAGCAGGTTCTCGCGATACACCGCATTCCCGGGACAATCCTCTAAAGCCATCTCCAGATTGCCGATGACCACACTGAGCTGGTTGTTGAAATGGTGGGCAATGGCGCCGGCCATGCGGCCCAGGCTTTCCGCTTTTTGGGCACGCTGGAGCTTTTTGATCAATGCAACGCGCTTTTTCTGCACTTTTTTCAGCTGCCTGGTTCTTTTTTTTACCAGGGATTCAAGGTTTTGGCGGTATTCCTCTGCTGAAAGCTGGCTGATGCTTTTTACATCTGCATTCATATCCATCCCCCCCCCCCTGGTTTACAGATCCATACCAGGATAATATTTTTGGGCACATTCCTGGCAAATGCCATGGCTGAAACTGGCATGTGAATATTTTTCTATGTAGGCCTCAACCTGGTTCCAATACCCTTTGTCATCACGGATTTTTTTGCAGTGCATGCATATGGGCAATATCCCCCTGAGGGTTTTAATTTCCGAGATATAATCTGTTAACTGTTTGTTTTCATCCTGGAGCATGTTGTTCATGTAGATGATTTCAAGATCCGCCTGAATCAGGTCCCGGAATTTGCGCATGAGTTTTTCAAATGTATCATCATAGGCATTTTCGTTTCTATCCAGAACACAGATCGTACCAAACGCACTCCCATCCGGTAAAAAAATGGGAAAGCCCAGATAGGAAATCATCTGCAGCTTGATATCAGGATTGTCTTTCCAGTTTTCATCTGCCAGGGCATTGGGTACAATAAGCCTGTCCCGGGTTTTGATGACGGTCTCGCAATACAGTCCCGATCCCCAGACCTTTTCTTTGTCTCCCGGATGGTAGGGGTTGTCCTGTCCTTTGCTGGACACAAGCACTTCAATATCCGGATCATTCAGCCGCATGATAAGACCAGCTGGAATACCGATAATTTCCGCCAAGGTATCCACAATTTCCTGCCAGGTATTTAGTTTTTCCTCTGATACATCTACCTGTAAAATATCTTTAACCTGGTGTGATTTTTTCATCTGTTTCATCCTGCCTGGTGTCATTGGTCAATAGATACGGAAACCGTATTCATTCCAAAAATTTACGATATCAAATTTCAGATTATTTTGGTATGCTTTATTTTTTATACCTGCTGAACCAGACAAACGCGTAAAGCAGGTTATTCCTTTTCTTCAACTTCCAGAATTTTTTCAAACAAAAATCGTATGGATGCCTCATCATCAATAACCAGAATATGTTTCACAGGATTTTTCTTTTTTAAGCTATACCTTTTCCGGTACATACTTATTATACTCATCCGCCTGGTATTACAACAATGCATCATTCATCACCTCCTGCACCTTAGCGGCGATATCATCCATGGAAAAGGGTTTCTGCATAAAATGCACACCCGGATCCAGTACCCCGTGGTGGGCGATCACATTGGCGGTGTAACCGGACATGAACAGCACCTTGAGGTCCGGGTACAACTGTGTCAGCTGTGCAGCCAGGTCCCGGCCGTTCATCCCGGGCATGACCACGTCGGTGATCACCAGGTGAATTTTGCCGGCATGGGTCCGGGCCAGTTTCATCCTCCACAACCAGAACGGTCTCGCCATGGCCCGACTGCATCCGGGTTTGTTTTCCGGGTGGGATCTGTTCCGGCAGTTCTGTGTGGCGGGACAGATAAATCCTGATGGTGGTGCCTTTTTCCGGTTCACTGTACACGTTGATAAATCCGTTGTTCTGTTTGACAATGCCGTATACGGTGGCAAGCCCTAAGCCGGTACCTTTTTCTGCCTTTTTGGTGGTGAAAAACGGTTCAAACATATTTTCTCTGGTTTGTTTGTCCATGCCGCAGCCATCATCGCTTACCGCCAGCATGACAAAATCACCGGGAATAAAACCCGGGTGGTCATCACAATATGCCTGGTCAAATGTTTTTGTACCGGTTTCAATGGTGATTTTGCCCACATCTGCTATGGCATCCCTGGCGTTCACACACAGATTGGCCAGGATCTGATCGATCTGCACAGGATCCATTTTCACGGACCACAGGGTTTCGGCAGGCTGCCAGGCCAAATCAATATCCTCCCTCATGAGCCGGTGCAGTATCTGGAGAATACCCCCGTCAATCGTCCGGTTCAAATCCAGCACTTTTGGATCGATGGTCTGCTTTCTGGCAAAGGCCAGCAGCTGCCGGGTAATATCTGCCGAACGGGTTGCAGCACCATGGATTTTTTCCAGGTCAGCATGCAGCGGGTCCCCGGGATCAATTTTGCCCAGAGCCAGTTCTGCATACCCTAGGATCACATTGAGCATATTGTTGTAATCATGGGCTACGCCGCCGGCCAGCCGGCCCACGGATTCCATTTTCTGGGACTGCTGAAACTGGGCATCCAGTTTTTCCCGTTCTTCTTCCGCTTCCAGCAATGCAGCATTGGCCTGTTTCGCCTCCCGCCGCAACCGGGCTTCTGTACGGTACAGCCGCTTATACCGGGCCATTTGGTGCTCCTGCCAGGCCAGCACCCCCAGGACCACCAGTCCGCCTGCCAGGGCTGCAAACAGGGTCAGCAGAAACCTGGCGTGATCCCGCCATTGGGCAAATACTTCTGCCG
>JAIVHE010000355.1 GCA_020201255.1 Desulfobacteraceae bacterium | reverse complement strand
ACCAGTGTGGACCTGCTCATGGGCAACGAGATGGCCGGCGACAGGGTCATTGTCCTGGGCGGGGGCATGTCCGGCCTGATTGTGGCGGATTTTCTGGCAGATCAGGGAAAAACGGTGGTGGTATTGAACCGCAAAAAAAGCTTTGCCGAAGAGATGTCTTCCAATGACCGGTATTATCTTCGGGAACGGTTGAAAAAAAACCGGGTTACCCTTTACAAAAAAGCGGCTGTCCAGGCCTTTACTCCTGATGGCGTGAAATTTACCTCCAATGGCAAAAAAGAGACACTGAACGGATGGGACACCGTGGTGATCTCTGAAAAACACCAGGCAGTGCGGGATGCAAAAATCCTGGAAAAAGAATCCCTGGCACGGTTTCACCTGATCGGGGATGCAAAAACCCCCCGGCACCTGATGTACTGCATCAGTGAGGCACAGGAGCTGGCCCGGTCCCTGTGACATGCTTGTGAAGAAGCAAACCTGAAAAAATGTGATATGGGGCCGGTATCACGGGGTCATGGATAACTGAACCGGCAGGCTGGAGATCACGTTGAATTTGTATTTATCGCTGCGGTAGGTGCAGTAGCAGACTTCTATGGGGCGGTTGATATCATCATACAGAACCCATTCCAGAAAAATACACGGCTGGGGGGAATCAAATCCAAACAGCTCTGTTTCAAATTTGTTGGACATTACAGCAGTGAATGTCTGGTCTGCATGGTGCAGGCGCAGGTTGAATTTATCCCGGTAGATCGGGTACATCCCCTTGCTCAGATCCATGTCCAGCACGCGCTTGAACGGTTCGTAGGGCAGGTAGGTTCCCTGGATCAGGGCCGGTTCCTGGTCGGCAAAAAAAGTGCGTAGAACATAAATGACCCGCAGGTCACGGGACAATTGCAGGGGAGCTGCAATTTTGGCATCTGCCTGGATGGTTTCCACCTTATTGACTTTGGATGCAGGCTGGCTGCCGCTGCGGCGGATATCGCTGAAAAACCCGCTGATGGTGTTCAAGCTGAAAATATGATTTTTGTTGTTTTGGGCAGATACAAAAGATCCCTTGCCCCTGGTCCGGATGATTAGTCCCTCCATCACCAGACGGTTGAGGGCTTTGCGCACCGTCATGCGGGTGACCTGAAACTTTTCTGCCAGAGCGGTTTCCGTGGGGATCTGGTCTCCGATTACAAAAGTTCCCGCCTGGAACTGTTCCTGGAACCAGTGGTAAATCTGTGCGTATTTGGGTCGGGATGATTTTTGTTCAATCATGGGTTTTTGCTTTCATGGGGGTTTTGGGTGCGAACATTTGTATACTTATTGCATGGATTTGTATAATTGCGCAACCCCAAAGTTCAGTTGTGGTGCATGCATTGGTCGGCACCGGTTTTGTAAATCAGTCCGCCGTATAATGGATTCCCCGGTCCGGTTTCAGGGACTAGTGAGGTCCATGCCTTACACCCCGTCAATTGAGGCTGAGTAGCATGAACCATTCATCCCCACGGTGTATAGATCCTTTCGGAGTTTTGCCAGTGTAGCCGGGGACGGGACACCAACAGGGGTGAGGCCGGAGACTGAGTGCTGCAAGCAAACGGTCGATAATCCGGGATGCTTATAAATAAAAAAAATCCAGACAGAAAAAAAACCTTGACAAATAGCGGATGATTGGTTTATCAAAAATCATATAATGTATATACAAATTTGGTATATACAAATATCTTTGCCACATTTCACGATAAGGAGGGAATATGTCCATGCCCAACATGCAGTTTTCCAAAATTCGGCTGTCCCGTCGTTCTTTTTTAAAGGCATCTGCCGCCTCTGCCGGCTGGCTGATGCTCCCCGGCCTGGGGATGCACCCGTCATGGGCCCAGGGCACCGGGGTGCTGCGGGTGCGTGACTATGGTGATCCCCAGTCGCTGGATCCCGGCATTGCATCCAATCTCTATGAAGAACATGTCAATGCAGCGGTGCATAATAAGCTGATTGCCTACAAACCCGGAACAAAATGGGAATGGCAGCTGGAGGCGGCCCGGTCCATTGAGCAGGTGGATTCCACCCACATCAAATTCGTGCTCAAGCCCGGAATTACCTTCACCAACGGCTTCGGTGAAATGACGGCGGAAGATGTAAAATTTTCCTATGAACGCATCATCGATCCGGAACTCAAATCCCCCATCAAAGGGGACTGGGCCACCCTGGCATCAGTGGATGTCACTGATAAATATTCCGGGATCATCGTGCTCAGCAAACCGTTCCAGCCTTTATGGATGACCACCCTGCCCTATATGGGAGGCAATATTGTTTCCAAAAAAGCGGTTGAAGCGGCCGGCGGAAAGTTTGCAGCCATGCCTTCCTGTTTTTCCGGACCCTATGTAATCAAGGAACGGGAACCCAAACAGCGCACCGTACTGGCCCGCAATCCGGAATGGAAAGGGGATCCGGCCTGTTTTGATGAAATCCATATCTTTCCCATTGACGATGAGAAAACTGCGGAAATGGGGTTTGAGGCAGGTGACCTGGATTACACCCGCATCAGTATGAGTTCGTATAAAAATATGAAGAAAAAGCCGCCGGAAAACAGTGTGGTGGGAAAATACCCCTCTTTGTATTATGTATGGCTGGGCATGAACATGGAACACCCCAAGTTGTCTGATGAGCGGGTCCGCAGGGCCGTGCAGTATGCCGTGGATATCCCCTCCATCCTGGAGGCTGCGTATGACGGGGTGGCAGATCCGGCCACAGGATTTGTGCCGCCGGGCCTGGTGGGCCACCGGCCGGATACCCTGGTGCCTTTTAAGGCGGATTTTGCAAAGGCCAAACAGCTTCTGGCGGAAGCCGGTTATCCAGACGGCATTGATCTGGATCTGGAAGTGCGCAATAAAGCGGTTTATATTGCAGCTGGCCAGGTGATCCAGGCGGTGGCAGGCCAGGCCGGCATCAGGCTGACCATGAACCTGCATGATTCCGGCTCATTCTGGTCCCTGGGAGATGAGAGCAAAGGTGACCGCTGGAAAAAGCTGCAGCTGGTACTCAACCGGTTTTCATCAGCCCCTGATCCCCACTATGCGGCCCAGTGGTTCACCAAAGAACAGGTGGGGATATGGAACTGGGAGCGGTTCAAAAATCCGGAATATAACCGGTTGTATGAACAGGCCATGGTTGAAGGAGATAAAGACGAACGCGACCGGATGTACCGCAGAATGCAGGAATTGATGGAAGCCTCCGGAGCCTACCGTTTCATCACCCATGAAGCAGTGCCGGTGATTTACACGAACAGGATTGTTCCGGCATTGCGGCCGGACGGCATGCCGCTTTTACGGTATTTTAAAAGCGCCTGATACAGGCCGGGAAAAACCCTATGCTGTTTTATCTGTTAAAACGTATTGGCCTGGCAGTGGTGATTGTGGTAGTGGCGGTAATACTTTTATACTCCATGATCCATATCGTACCCGGGGACCCGGCCAGTGTGATACTGGGTCCCCGGGCCACGCCGGAAATGAAGCAGGAACTGCATGAACTCATGGGCCTGGACCGCCCCTTTGTGGTTCAGGTGGCCAGTTTTCTGGGCAAGGTGGCCAGGGGGAATCTGGGAATGGATTTTTTCTCCCAGAGGCCGGTGGCACAGATTGTGTTCAAACAACTGGATGAAACCCTGGTACTTGTTCTGGCAAGTATCGGCTGGGCCATACTGCTGGGCATTCCCCTGGGATGCTATTCCGCGGTTTTTAGAAATACATTTTCAGATAAACTGGTGGGGATTTTTTCCATCGGCGTGATTGCAGTGCCCTCCTTTGTGGTGGCCCTGTACTCCCTGTTGTTTTTTGCAGTGACCCTGAAATGGCTGCCCGCCATCGGCGCAGGAGAACCCGGCCAGTATATGGACCAGCTGCGCCATCTGATTCTGCCGGCATTTGCCATCGGACTGGGATGGGTGGGGTATATCGCCCGTCTGGTGCGGGCCTCCATGCTCGAGGTGCTCAATGAAAACCATATCCGAAGGGCCCGGGCTTTTGGCCTGCCGGAACATATGATCGTGTTTCAATATGCATTGAAACTGGCCATACTTCCCACGGTCACCCTGCTGGGCACCGGTATCGGGCGGCTGATTTCCTCTGCCCTGGTTTCCACGGTATTGTTTGTGCTGAGCACCACGATTTCCGATTCCATTAACGCCATGCTGGATCCACGGGTACGGGAGCGGTTGTAAATGAACTGGACAAAACAATTTTTTTATCGTCTGTATCGCGAGCCCATGGGATTTTTCGGGATGATTCTTGTGGCTCTGGTTATTGTAAGTGCCTTACTCGCCCCGTTTCTCACCACCCATGATCACAATGCCCTGGATATCGCCAACCGCCTTGCCGGACCGTCTGCAGATCACTGGATGGGAACGGATCAGCTGGGCAGGGATGTGTTTTCCCGTGTGGTGATGGGCTCCCGCATTGCCGTGTGGGTGGCCCTGGTGACGGTTGCCATGTCCCTTGGCATCGGTCTTGTGCTGGGCATGATGGCGGGGTATGGGCCCAAATGGTTGGATGCCGCACTGCTGCTTTTGTTTGATACACTACGTTCCTTTCCCACCATCATGTTTGCCCTGGCCCTGGTAACGGTGTTCGGCCCCAGCCTCCAGACCGTTATCATTGTCATCGTTGCCACCACCTTTCCGGTATACGGCCGGATGGTGCGGACCCAGACCCAGGCATTGTGCAACAATGAATTCATCGTGGCAGAAGAAGCCATGGGTGCCGGCATGATGCGGGTTCTGGGCATTCATATTCTGCCCAATATCATCGGTCCCCTGTTTATTGTGGCCAGCATGGATATTCCTGTGGTGATAACCATCGAGGCGGGGTTGAGTTTTCTGGGGGTGGGTGTCAGACCCCCCACCCCCAGCTGGGGATCCATACTCAATGACGGGTATGCCTATATCCGCAACACTCCGTGGATCATTATTTTCGGGGGGCTTCCCTTGATTGTCACCACCCTTGGATTCACGTTTCTTGGTGAATCTTTGCGGGATATTTTTGACCCCAAACTGCGCAAGGATCTGTGATGATTGAATCTGTTCTGGATATACGCAATCTGTCTGTCAGTTATGCTACGCCCCGGGGAACCGTGCAGGCCCTGCGCCGTATCAATCTGAAGGTTCCCCGGGCAAAAGTGGTGGGACTGGTGGGAGAAAGCGGGTGCGGCAAATCCACATTGATCTCCGCTGTTATCCGCCTGATGGCGGAAAATGCCCTGGTGGCGGCAGGGGAAATCCGGTTTCTGGGACAGGATATGCAATATCTTTCACCACCGGAGCTGCGGGGCATTCGGGGCCGGGACATGTCCATGGTGTTCCAGGATCCCATGACCGCACTCAACCCGGTTTTCACCATCGGCCGCCAGATGGTGGATATCCAGTACCGGGATGGGGTATCCAAAAAAGCAAAAGCAAAACGGGCGGCAGACATGCTGTCTCTTGTGGGAATTCCGGATGCGGTTTCCCGGCTGGATAACTATCCCCATCATTTTTCCGGTGGCATGTGCCAGCGGATCACCATTGCCATGGCCCTGCTTGTCCAGCCCAAACTGCTCATCGCTGATGAGCCCACCACAGCGTTGGATGCCACTTTGGAAGTGCAGATCATCCGGCTGCTCAAAGAGCTGCAGGCGGATTTTCAATGTGCTATTTTGTTTATTTCCCACCATTTGAACGTGATTGCGGAACTTTGCGATTTTGTGGGGGTGATGTATGCAGGCGAGCTGGTGGAAAAAGGCAGTGTGCGCGACATTTTTCAAAGACCGGCCCATCCCTATACCAGGGCTTTGCTGGAATGCGACCCATCGGTGATTGAAGAGCGGACACGTTTTTTGCCCACGATTCCCGGTGAAATCCCCAGCCTTATCGATCTGCCGGAAGGCTGCATTTTTCATGACCGCTGCCCCAAAGCAGAACAGGTGTGTACCAAAACGCGGCCCCCGGAAGTCAGTATCACAGAACACCACACAGCGCTGTGTCATTGTCTGGAGGTATAATGGAGCCTTTACTGGAAGTTGATCAACTGCGGGTGCGGTTCAAAACCAAAAGTGCTGTAAAAGCCTTTTTTGAAAAGGATGATGACCCGTATATCGACGGAGTGATGGGGGTCAGTTTTGCCATTGCACCGGGTCAGACCTATGGCCTGGTGGGAGAAAGCGGATCCGGAAAAACCACGGTGGCCCGGGCTGTCATGGGGCTTGTGCCGGTGCACTCCGGTGCCATCCGCTATAACCAGAACAACCTGGTGGGCCTTTCCCGGGACCGGTTCAAGCCCTTTCGCAAAGATATTGCGCTGATGTTTCAGGACCCGGCAGGATCACTGAGCCCCCGGCTCAAGATCCGGTCCATTCTGGCAGAGCCCTTCCGCATCCATGGGATGATGCCGAAAAATCTTCCCCAGGAAATCGCCCGGTTGTTGAAAATGGTCAATCTTTCTCCGTCCATGGGGGATCTGTATCCCCACCAGCTCAGCGGGGGCCAGGCCAGGCGGGTGGGAGTGGCACGGGCCCTGGCCCTTTCCCCGAAACTGATCATTGCAGATGAGCCCACTGCAGGGCTTGATGTATCCGTACAGGGGGAAATCCTCAATCTCATGGCCCGGCTCCAGGATGATATGGGCCTAAGCTTTCTGATCATTACCCACAATCTGGCGGTGGTACGTCATGTGAGCGATCATGTGGCCATCATGTATCTGGGGCGGTTTCTGGAACAGGGTCCCACTCAGACCGTTTTTCACCAGATGCGGCATCCCTATACCCAGGCCCTGTTATCTGCCCATGCAAGCCCTGATCCGGATGCCGTGCACCACCGCATATCCATTAGCGGTGAGATCCCGGGCCTTGTTGCCCGGCCGCATGGATGTGAATTTCATACCCGGTGCCCCGGGGTGCAGGAAAAATGCCGCCGGCAGTTTCCCGACAAAGCCATTGCCGGCAGTGATCACCAGTATTACTGTCATTATCCATTGTCTGTTCCTGAAAACTGAGAATGTTGGTTTATATTTTGGTATAAATACCCTTTTTGTAAGGATAAGCTTATCATGCACTTTAACACATTGCTAGAACAGTCTGAACCCATCTGTTTTCCCCCGGTGGACGGGGTACGTCGCTTTCATAATCTGATGATCCCCATGCGTGATAAGGTACACTTGGCAGCGGATCTGTTTTTGCCTGATTCCGGTGCTCCGGATGCCGCTTTTCCGGTTGTCATGGAGTATATCCCCTATAGAAAGGACCAGGTGGATCTGGCTGCCCGTCCGTTTTACGCGTATCTGGCCAGGCACGGGTATTTGGTCATCCGGGTGGATATCCGGGGCACTGGTGCTTCTGCCGGCAAAAACCTTGATGAATATCTGCTGCAGGAACAGGAAGACGGTTATGACTGTGTGGAATGGATTGCTGTCCAGCCATGGTGTGACGGGCATGTGAACATGATGGGAATCTCCTACGGCGGGTTTTCCGCGCTCCAGGTGGCCACCCATCAGCCTTCCCATTTGACCAGTATCATCCCCGTGGATTTTACGGATGACCGGTACCATGACGACTGCCACTACAAGGGCGGAATGATGCGCCAGTATTATGACATTGCCTATTACGGCGGGGCTATGGTGGCTGCCAATGCCATGCCATCCCTGATGGACATCAGTGATGGCGACTGGGCTGGTACCTGGCAGCAGCATCTGGCGGAAAACGAACCTTATCTGCTGCAGTGGTACCGCCACCAGACCAACGGGCCATACTGGAAACATGGATCGGTACGGTATCTTGCCGGCAGGATTTGCTGTCCGGTGATGATGATCGGGGGATGGCGTGACGGTTACATGAATGTGCCTCTGCGCCTGTTCCAGGCGTTGGCCGTGCCGCGCAAGGTGTGGATCGGTCCGTGGAACCATGCCATGCCCGACGGGGCGGTGCCCGGTCCCCGGGTGGATTATCTGAAGGAGGTGGTGCGGTGGCTGGATCACTGGTGCAAGGGGCAGTCCACCGGTATCATGGAAGAGCCGCCGGTGGTGGTATTTATGCAGCAGCCCCAGCCGCCGGTGGTGGACCGCCTGGAAACCAGAGGGAAGTGGCGGGCGGAAACCGACTGGCCTGTGCCCGGCGCTGACACCCGGACCCTGTTTTTGAACGATACAGCATGCCTCACCGATGCAGCCGGAAATGACGGGCATGAGGTATTGACATATGTCCCCACGGTGGGTACCAGCGGCGGGCTTTTTTCCGGCGGCATTCAGTTCGGCCTGCCCGGGGACCAGCGGCCGGATGAAGCGTTCAGCGCTGTCTACACCACGGCTGCTCTGGACCATGATCTGTCTGTACTGGGCCGGCCTAAGGCGGTACTGCATGTATCTTCCAGTGCAGCAGTGATGGGGTTTGTGGTGAGCATTTCCGATGTGGCGCCGGACGGTTCTTCCCACCTGGTGGCCAAAGGGGCTCTCAACGGCACCCGCAGAAACTCATTTTCAGACCCGGAGCCCATGGTGCCGGAAACCGTGTATGAACTGGTAATTGACATTGATGCCTTTGGATGGATTTTTGAAAAAGGACACTGTATCCGTCTGTCTGTGGCCAATGCCGACTGGCCTAATCTGTGGCCCACCCCGGAGTCGGGCACAAGCCGAATTTTTTGGGGGCAGGTGCGGCCCAGCCGGCTGGAGCTGCCTGTGGTGCCAGATATCGGGTCAGCTGCCGCGCCTGATTTTGCACCGACTCCCATGACCAAACTTCCCCATCTGGCATCCCCCTGTCCGCCGGTTTGGGAGATATGCACAGATGTCTTGAGCGGCAGAACCATGGTGCGGCTGCAGGTGGATTCACTGAGCAGGTTGACCGAAACCACTGTGTTTGAAAAAAAAGCCCACGGCGAATTTCAGGTCCATCCCCGGCATCCGGCACTGGCCAGCGGCCGGGGAAAGCATTTGCAGCAGCTCAAAAGTGATGGCGGATGCATCACAGCAGAATCCGAGGTCTGGGTACAGGGAGGAAAAACCCATTTTCAGGTGATCATCAATCTCATTGTCCGGGTCAACGACGGGACCATTTTTTCCAGAAAATGGGTGGAATCCATAGAACGCTGCCTGCTTTGAGTATCCGTGTGGTTCAGAACAATTATATATAACCGCTTTGCAGCCTCCGTCATGACCAGTATCCGGACCGTCAGGTCAGATCCCTTCAAGGATTTCGGGCCGGATACAGGACCATGCCGGAGGCGGTCAACAGTCCTAAGCCTGATGGCCTGTATCTCTATTCGATTTCAAAGCCCCGTTCCCCGTGCAGGGCGCTGTCCAGGCCTGTCTGTTCATCCTGTCCATCCACCCGGAGTCCTCCGCAGATCAGTTTTGTTACATGTACCACAATCAGCGTGGC
>JAIVHE010000294.1 GCA_020201255.1 Desulfobacteraceae bacterium | reverse complement strand
CCCGAATCCAGTGCCTTGCCGATCATGAAAAAAGATGTCTTCTCGTCCGTGGGACCCCCGAAATTCATGGTCCCCAGGGTCAACTCCGAGACCATCAGGCCTGAAAACCCCAGTCGTCTGTAACGCATTTCATTCTCCTCCCATGTGGATTCCCTCTATCTGATCGCCGGTCAGGTTCATCTCTTCGGCCATGGCTACGGCAAGGCCGGCAACCCGTTCCTGATGCCCTGCAGTGTAGGGATCTCGGGTCTCGATGGTCCGGGTCATCACCTGAATCATTCCCTCCAGGGCATTTTTCAGGCTGGCGGTGCGCTCCAGTACCTTTTTTTCAAGGTCCTGCCGGTACATGCGGTTGGCAATTTCCAGTTTCAGACGGCGCAGTGCATTCTGGACATTGATGACCAGTTCACTGTTGTGAAACGGTTTGATGATATATCCATAGGTCCCTGATTTTATAGCGGCAGCAGCAGTTTCAGGGTCATATTCCCCTGTCACCATCAGAACGGCGGTGTCCGGATGATGCTCATTGATATGCAGTGCCAGGTCGATGCCGGATTCTCCCTGCATGTTCACGTCACACAGTGCCAAGTCAATCGCATTTTTTTCAAGGTGGTCTTTCGCCTCCCTGCCAGTGGCCGCAAAGAGGCAGCTGAATCCTTGCATTGAAAGGATCTGGCCGAGTAATCGCCGCATTTGTTCTTCATCATCCACCACCAGTATTTTTGTCATGGGTTCTCTCCGGTCATCAGAAAGCGGTTCTATAGTATTCATTTTGTATTGTTTCTTTCCAAACACACCTTATCAAGTGTTGAATATCGTTGGTATCCATTATTTTTCATGGCCTTGAAAACTCATGCAGCGGATTATCATTGACTCCCATCATTCATCATAAAGATTCATATCCGGATAATGTTTTTTGGCACATTCCTGACAGATACCATGACTAAATTTTGCTTCCGAATGCTCATGAATGTATGATTCAATTTGATTCCAATATCCTTTAGTATATATTTGAATATCACGCTCATAGGAATTGATCAGCCTGACAATTTGTTTGTCAAAACGTATCAAAATCATGGTAGATATTAGTAAAAGTATTGTTGCAATTGAAAACGTGAAGAGTCGCTGAGTTGCAAGTGTTTTCTCCATATTGAGAGTTTCCTTATGGATCAGCTCGTCGACATCATCCAAATAAACACCGGTCGCAACAATCCAGTCCCAAGGTTTGTAAAGCTTTGCATACGTCATTTTGTGTGCAATCTTATCAGAGTTCAACTTCTTAAAATAATATTCAAAATAGAGCTCACCATTTTTTTTGACACCATTCAATTCAACTTCATAAGGCCGATTTCCCTTTATATCGGTTGTGTTTGTGGAGAGCCACTGTCCTTCAGTATTCGGCAGGTTTGGATGAATTTGTCTAATGGCGTAATTTTCACCACCTTGATAGTCGACAATACGGTTAACCCATATGTAGCCTTCATCAATCAACCGTAGATTACGGATACGATTACTTATACGCTCAACACTTATGTTGTCCATTTGATCCTGTGATAGGTCACTTGAAGCAAATTCTTGTCTAACCCGTTCCCGTTCTGATTCAATTAGAAAAATTGTTCTGTCAACCGCATTTTTCAAAAAGGCTTTTTTTTCATTAACAATTCCCGTTGAAAGTTGGCTGATTTTTTTATGAAATTCCTGATGTAAACTTCTTGTGAAGATGATTGAGAAAAGTAAAAATAAAAAAATTATGGCCGAAACAGAGCCTAAATAGTAATAGAATCTGATTTTGTTCTTTTCTATCGGGGGATACATTTTGATATTTTTCATACTATTTACTTGGTGGTAGTTTCAAATATGCTTGTCTATTGTTTCTGTCTCAACCGACAATAGCAGCTTTTGAAAGATTTTGGCATTCTTTATCAAATGAATTGGGAAAAATTCAGCCATGGGATATTATTGATTTTTATCCGAGGCCATATCCAAAACCTCCCGAACCTTCGCCGTCATGTCCGCCATTGAAAAAGGCTTCTGGATAAATGCCACCCCGTCATCCAGGACCCCGTGATGGGCAATGACATTGGCGGTATAACCTGACATGAACAACAACCGCATGTCCGGGTAAAGAGCGGTGATCTGTCCAGCCAGGTCCCGGCCGTTCATCTCCGGCATGACCACATCCGTCATGAGTAGATGAATTTTGTCTGTATGGGTTTTGGCCAGGTTTATTGCCTGAACAGGTGTGGCAGC
>JAIVHE010000052.1 GCA_020201255.1 Desulfobacteraceae bacterium | reverse complement strand
TCCAGAATTCTCTCTTTACCCTCTTCAAGGCGCTTCTCTGTTTCCTGAAGAGCCGCCTTATGCCAGGCGGGTGATTCGAGGAGTTCCTCTTCTGATAATAAATCCGCCCACAAGGCATCCACCATCCTGAGTTTTTCTTCTCTGGTAAGGTGTTTTATTTCTATTGTATTCTGCATGATTCAATCCTTTTAAATTTAAAGGAAAATTATCATTTCTGTATTTTTTTGTCAATTTCATCAGATGATTTCAAAAGGTAGTGCCGGATTCCCATCACCCGCCCCCGTCTGTTCTCCTCAAACATCTCCACGGGCAGAGGACGGCTTCCGGGCCCAAGGAGGTCACCTTGAGGTTCCATTCCAGCCCGCTGGTCATGGCCGCATGGGACATGTTGGCTGACCCGATGTAGGCTGTGGAAAACCCGGACTCCCGCCGGAAATGCCAGGCCTTGGCATGAAGCCGGGTCCGCCGAAGACCGCATCTCTTCCAGCAGTTCCTGGACCAGCTGAGGTTCCCTGGGAGATCCGGTAAAAAGGCTGCTCTCCGCCATGGAGGTCCGGGGCCGGGGCATGCCGGAACCGGCATAATGGGGCGGGGTGATCTCCAGGAGCACCGGTTTTGGATCAGGGACCAGTTTCCGGTGTTCAAGATGGGATTTCCGGGAGGTGCCGGCCGACCCGGACAGCAGATCGATGATCCGGTTGCACAGGGCCCGGCGCCGTTCCGGGTCCGGCTCTTCCAACAGGGCCTGCCTGAGCACCTGAGACACAAATTCCGCATACCGGGACGGCTGTTCCTCAGCTTCCAGCTTTCCAAACCAGGCTCGCAGTTCCGGATACCGGGCCAGAAGATCCGTCAGGTCTTGGTCCAGCAGCCTGTCATAAATACCGGGACTGGGCCGGAAAGTCATGGAATCTCCTGTCCGGCGAATTGTAAATAGGTTTCCAGGACCGGGCGGTCAGCTTCAGCCCAGTCCAGGGATGCCAGGGCCTCTCTGGGCAGCCAGATCACAGCTGCATGCTCCCGCAGGGTGATGGTGCCGAAAATGATGTTGCACACAAAGGGATACAGGGTGATGGTAAACTCCGGATATGCATGGGTCACTTCAACCAGGGCATGGTGCACAGCAACCTTGATGGCCAGTTCTTCGGCAATTTCCCGGCAAAGGCAGTGTTCATGGGTTTCGCCAGGCTTGATTTTTCCGCCGGGAAACTCCCACTTCAGGGGCATAGCCATGGCACGGCTCCGCTGGCCCGCCAATATGCAGCCGCCCTGTTCGATGATGGCACAGGTGACGTGGAGGTGAGTTTTGCTCATTTCAAGATATCATAACGCCTCACATCAGCCGATCGCAGAAGCAGAGCAAAGCGGCGCTTGTGGAGGTCGGCTGGATATGAAGCATTAGCCATTATTCTTCCACTATGTCCAATAAGGTATCGAATCGACGCTGAATATGTTCGGTCCTAATTGCACGCTTAACCTTCTTATCATTTTCTAACTTTTTGAGTTCATCGCGGATAATATCTGCTGCATCTAAAATCAGCTCTTTTACCAAGGGCGCTGCCGAATTACTATAAAAAACATTTCTCACGTTACCATATGAAGTAAGCCCACCGGGAACACCTATATAGGCCAGAACCAACCATCGTAGAATTTCCCTTCTCACTGGTTGTGGACAATGCGTAAGACCACTGATATCTTTAAACGACCTCAATAACTCTCCATGTTTATTATATGCTCCCCAGTTATGGCCAACTTTTTTCATCTGCTCATAGGAGGCCGTATAGAAATCTTTAAGGTGAGACTGCTTCAAATAAGGAATTACATTGGCGGCAAAAGCCACCCTTACCACTAATCTTGATGGCCCTTTTTTGTTTATTTTACTTTGAAGATGTGATGCCAGCGTGAGCTTGACCTGGTTTTGAGTAAGTTCAGAAAAATGAGAAAGGAATGAAAATGCGTTTTGTCTGACCAAGTCTGGTTGCGTGTCATCCATGGCAACTGATGCAAGAAATTTTAAAATTTCCTCCTGCCTCGGTTGGGGCGCGTGCTCATAGTCTTCAAGAAGGCTTGGC
Source organism: Desulfobacteraceae bacterium (assembly GCA_020201255.1). Lineage (GTDB taxonomy): Bacteria > Desulfobacterota > Desulfobacteria > Desulfobacterales > Desulfobacteraceae > Desulfotignum. The sequence continues at coordinate 3,212 of JAIVHE010000052.1, read as the reverse complement.
GCTGGTGTTGCGGCCTGAGGTTCCTCTACAAGTTCCTTGACATCTGTGACACGTATGAGATGGATTGGATCGCGCGAAAGAACTACGTTTATGCATGTCTCAAAAATGTAAACGCAATCTTCCACACCCGCCTCATATTCATCATCTTCATGCTCTAAATCTCGTCGTATTTCATAACATCGAGATATTCTCCTCCATTCAGGACGAGATAATATTCCAATACGATATGATAGGTCGATTATTTTGGAAGTAGGGTAGTATTCCACATCTTCAGGGCTTCTTACGGGTGGCAGCTTATGTTGTTTTGCAGCTTCGCCAGCAACATCAACGCCGGCAACAATAATCTTTTCCCTAAGATCATGTACCGATGCGTTAAAAAGCCTTTGACAAGCGCTGCTTGGGTCAACGTTTAATAGACGGCGAACGCGATTTATCAAATCTTTGGCTTGCCAGCTTGGTCGGATTTCTGCGAGAAGCTTGGGCACGCCAGATGCAATGATTAGCTCTGATGATGGCGCCTGAATTAAATCATTCATGATGTCGAGTTTCCATTTCTTTTATTGGCTAAGGACTTGGCTTAATTGCACGATCAAGAATTTTCAAAGGGAAAGCCTCTCATTTCCCAGATCAATTCGAGCGATTGATTAGCTCAATCTTTGATCAGAAAATCCAAGTTCCCTCAATAACAATTTGCCAAGTGAAGTTATTTTAAAGCCCTTAGTTTTAAGTTTCACCCCTCTACCCGAGGTGTTCATGTCAATTTCTTTTTCCAGTAATCCTAATGAAGCTAAATGTTCTTTATAGCTATTTTGTATTGTTGATTTGTCTAATTCGGTTGTGCGGAACCTAAATGAGCTCCCACTGGATTTAGTATATTGCTGTGCTTTTCTCTAAAATCATTGTCACCATTAAGGACAGGATTTAGGTAAAACCTCAGCCAAATAATTTCAATATCATTTAGCTCACCAAGTAAGCGTAATAAATGTTTTGATTCAAAATACTCCAAATCATCGGATGATATGCTCTGCAACCCCGCGAACCAGGGATTGAAATGAATTAACCAAAATACCCTTGCTTTTCCGAATTTCTGATATAGAAAATTTACCCATTCTTTCATCTTCCTTCCATACGCTTGGAGGGGCAAATAATTCTGCTGCCACAAACTCGTCACGCCTGATATGAGAAAACACATCGGATTTTTTCATGGTTTCAAAAGTCGTTTAAAAATATCAATTTTGGTTTCAAGGCATTTTTTCAGGGACAGGTCGTGGGCACCGACGGCGAACCAGGACTCGGGTTTCTGGTAGAAATCGAGGCCCCGGCCGATTTTGATTGTCCATCCGTTGCCGATGCGGATTTCGCGATCATGGAGGTGTTCGTTGATTTTTATTTCCAGGTCCAGATCCAGTTCGATCAAACTTTGCTTGACATCATTGAGCCGGTCGGAGAGCTCCTGCATGTTGGTCTGGTCGTCATAGCTGGTGCAGAGGGTGATTTTTTTGATGGTGGGGGTTTTGATCACCGCTTCACAAAAGCGCACAAAATTTTGAACCTGGTGGGTGGCCCGAATATAGGGGTCATCGATTTCTATGGTTTTGGCTTCTGCCAGATATGGCGTGATGATGGATTCATAACTGTAACCGGTTGCACCATAATGAATGGTATAGTGCTGTTCCTTGAGTTCCGGGATTTCGATTTCCGGCGGTTTTTCCTTTTCCCGGAAAACCGGTTCCGGTTCTGTTTGATTGCTGGATGCGGTTTCCGGCTCTTCTTTCTCGACAGGCTCAGGACGGTTTTTGGGTCTTTTGTCTTTGGTGGTGCCGGGGTCATCGTCAAGTTTGCGGCGGACAGGATCCTGGGTGGCAGGGGCTGCTTTGGATTCCGGGCAGTACACCACCCTTTCTTTGCCTTGTTTGTTGATAAACGACAGATTGATTCTGGCAAACTCATCATCCGGCTTGCGTTTGTTCATCTGTTCTTTTACCCGGCGGCGGCATTCCACGGCATAGGCGACATATTCTTCAAATTCATCATCTGACGGGGTGCCGGTGGGGTGCAGAATTTTAAGAAACGCTGCCACGGCTTTTTTGATGCCTTTTTCATCCCGGCCTTCCACTGCGTTGCCCAAATGGATGCGACTGTTCACCTCATCATACCGGTTGGTGTGTTTGAGTTGAAAATGAAAGGCTTCTGCCAGGTAATCGGTGATAAACCCATAATGGTCTGTCAGAAATTCACTGCTGTTTTTGGGCATTTCCCACCCGGGAAGATACATGGCAAATCGGTCCATGACCGCCAGATCAAACTCTTTGGGCAGGGGTTGAAACAAATCGTACATTTCAGAGTTCACAATTTGGGAGACTGACAGGTCCAGGTTTCCGACAAATGCCAGAGATGCATCGGCAATGACCTCGACCCCCCGGGAAAACCGCCCGTTGGCCATATAATCTTTCATGATCTGAATGGTATCCTGGTCCTTGACCTTGATGCCGCCGACCTCATCGAATGCCACCGTGTCCCAGAACCCCACCAGCCCGATTTTCTTGCGCTGGTTGTTATAAAACAGGGTGGCCTTGGTGGCCTGTCCGCCGCTGATCAATGTGGAATAAGGAGAAAATTCACTGAAAAAATAGGATTTTCCCGTGCCTCTCGGCCCCAGTTCAATAAAGTTGAAATTGGGCTCCACAAGAGAAAACAGCCGGGCGATGAAATGCAGTTTCACGCGAAGGGTCAACCTGGCAGGCTCCAGCCCCACGGAGCGCAAAATGGTATCGATCCATTCATTCCGGGAAAACTGTTCCCTTCCTTCACAATAGCCATTAAAATCAAACCGGCTCAGCTGGATGGGGCGCAGCTCTTCAATATAGAAGGCATAATCATCCTCTTCGATGTCATTGTAGGCAATGGTGACCTCGGCCCACAGTCCGCCCTGGAGTAGCCGGTCATTGTCTTTGTAGAATTTGTTTGCAATGGCCACTCTGCGGGAATCGAAATTTTCCAGGGCCGCCCAGTGCCGGCGGTCTTTTTCCACATAATTGACATGCACTTTGTCAATGAACCGGTACTTGCCTTTGGTGGCTACTTTTGATTGGGCATGGTTGGCTTCGTTGGGACGGACGTAATTATCGTTGAGGGTTTCCAGTACCGCTTCCATCCCGGCCTGGATTTCGGCTGGATCATCACTGGCGCAATAGCGGGCCAGTAAAAATTCC
>JAIVHE010000354.1:5375-7858 GCA_020201255.1 Desulfobacteraceae bacterium | reverse complement strand
ATATAGGAGAACCAGAAACACCGGAATGACATATGGCCGTGAAGATAGAGGCACGATACGAAAAATGAAAAAACAATCCAGCACATTCCTGGTACCGGTTGTGTGCCTGTTTGCCGCCATTGCCCTGTTGTACGCAAAACCCTATACTTCCGGCAGAATTCAGCATCCGCTCACCGTACCGGTGCTCAAAGGAGACGGACCGGAACAGGGCATTACCATTCATTATCATGCGCGGCCTCCCTATTATGTAACCGGGCCCCTGGGAGTGTACGGTCTGTGTGTGGATCCAGTGAAAAAAGCATTCCTTGCTGCAGATATCCCGGTTACGTGGGTTAAAACACCGGCGGTCAGACAATTGGAGGTGTTACAATATGACGGCAAAAATACCGGTATTATCGGGTGGTTCAAAAATCCGGAACGGGAAAAAATTGCGGTTTATTCCCACTATATTTACCAGGATAAACCCACCATTGCCCTGACCCGGGCCGATAACCAACGCATGGTGTCCGGCCGTTCTTTGAAAGAAACTGTAAAAAACCCGGATTTGGTTCTGCTGCAAAACAGATCAAACATACATTGAAAAGATCAATGCAGCCATCATTGCGCAGCAAACAAAAAAAGAAAGTCACAGTGCACAATAAGATCATAAGGAATGTGTTTTGAGCCATTTAAAGACCACGATACTGGCAGCTGTATTGTTGCTGGCCCTGTTTTGCGCTGTTGTTCTTGTCCACGACCACCATGCCCGGAAAAAAGCCCATGCCAGGATTGCAACCCATGCCGGTATTGTTTCCAACGCTCTCTGGAACCACAATCAGCAGGGGGCTGCACAATATTTGTTTCTTGCCTGTGAATCCCACAATTATGCATCCATTGTGGTCAGAGATATCCGAGGGAAAATATTTCAACAGGCTTCTGGAGAAGCGCCCACAGCGCTGCAGCGCTTTTTTATCGCCCTTCACCTGATGCCCCGGGTGACCCTTGCCTCCCCCGTCCGTTATGATGATAAGGTGATCGGCACCATCCAGGCGGAGTGGAACTGCGATACCATTTATTTTGATATTATTTTCCTGGTGGTGCTCGTGATGGTGTTTGCAATTTTTCAATTGTACAGGGGGCTTGTGCGTGAAAAAAAACTACTGGAAAATCGTGTTATCCACCGCACCAGTCAATTGTCTGATGTAAATAAACATTTGGAACAGGAGATAAAAAAACACAAAGTATCCAAACAGGCTCTGGAAAAAAGTGAAGAAAGATACCGTGCCTATTTTGAAGAAAATATTGCCGGTGCGTATATCTCCACTCCCGCCGGACAACTGATCACATGCAACCGGGAGTATCTGCGCATTTTCGGGTTCGAAGACAAGCGACAGGCAAGGGATACAGCCATTACTGACATTTACGCAGCCGGGGCGGACAGAGAGAAGTTTCTGGATATCCTTGGCAAAGAAAAACAGGTCTCAGGTCATGAAACCACTTTCAGACGAACCGACGGCACCCTGATTCACTTGATTGAAAATGCAGCGGCGGCTGGCCGGTGGTGTGGCCCATGATTTCAACAATATGCTCAACGTGATTTTAGGGCATACGGATCTGGCCCTGGACAAGGTGGATCCATCCGATTCCCTGCATAACAATCTGCAGCAGATCCGCAAGGCTGCCGGCCATTCCGCAGAGATCACAAAAAAATTGCTGGGTTTTGCCAGAAAGCAGACCATTTCTCCCAAAAGCCTTGATCTGAATGAAACGGTTGAAGGCATGTTCAAGATGCTGCGCCGCCTCATCGGTGAGGATATCGACCTGCTGTGGCGGCCTGCCGGCAAACTCTGGCCCGTAAAGATCGATCCCTCCCAGGTTGATCAGATTCTGGCCAACCTGTGCGTAAATGCCAGGGATGCCATTCCGGACAGGGGCAGGATCACCATTGAAACCAGTATGAAAACCTTTGATTCCTCCTATTGTGCCCATCACCCGGGTTTTGTCCCCGGTGACTTTGTCCTGCTGGCGGTCAGTGACAATGGCTGCGGCATGGACCAGGATACTCTGGCCAATCTGTTTGAACCCTTTTTTACCACCAAGGGCGTGGGAAAAGGCACTGGGCTGGGACTGTCCACGGTGTACGGAATTGTCAAACAAAACAACGGATGTATCAATGTGTATACGGAAGAAGGCACAGGCACGACCTTTCACATTTATCTGCCCCGTCATGGGGATGACACCGCGCATATAGCAACAGAATCTTCTGCACCGATGCCGACCGGAAACGGCGAGACTATTCTCATTGTGGAGGATGAAAAGGCCATTCTGGAACTGCTTCAGGCAATGCTTTTGCAGCTGGGATACGCTGTTCTGGCAGAATCGTCACCCCGCAAAGCACTGGCACTGGCCAGTGCCCATGACGACCGGATTCACCTGTTGATTACCGATGTGGTCATGCCTGAGATGAACGGCCGGGAACTGGCCGGGCAGATGACAGCCCTTTA
>JAIVHE010000354.1:0-5293 GCA_020201255.1 Desulfobacteraceae bacterium | reverse complement strand
ATACTCATGGCAAACACCAGGGCGGCCGTTGCAAACATATACTCCGGAGAAACCAATGAAAAATCAAGGATGATGACTTTTCGTGCGATGGCCATAAGGGCCGTGGCCATGACAATCTTTACATGAATAACATCATCTCTGAGATAAATGGTAATATTGATAAAAATTTCAATGGCGATCAGCACCGCCATAAATGCACCAAAGGTGGCCAGGATATCACTGATGTTCATCAGCATGACAGGGGGGGTGCGAAGTTTTTGAAATATTTCCCAGGCCACATCCACAACCCCCCAGAGGATTACCATGGTCATCAGGACCGCCAGGCAGCGGACACTGAAGCGGATTACAATGCGCAGTTTCTGAATTAAAGGCTCGTTCGGGTTGAACATATCATCCATGATCTGCCACCACTTTCTGTAATAGAGTAGACGTAAGTATCAATAGCATACGTACCATGCAATGAAAAAAACGGTCTTTTTTATCGGCAATATCGTTCCTGGTTTTTTTGGGGGTCGTATCAGCGTGAAAACCGTATGGTTAGCGCAGTGACAACCCCCCAGATCCAGTTGTAGAACAGTACCAGCAATGGTGTCCACAAGCCTAGCTCCATGCCGCCCAGTCCCTTGCCGGCCATATGGGGAAATATGTATAAAAGCTGCACCATTGTTGGGAAAAGGCTCAACAGAGTGCCTTTGAGCAGGTATCTGGATTTTAAAAAAGGCAAAATAAACAGCAGTCCCCAGATACCGCCCCACACAATTCTCGGGTACAGCCAGGCCGGAGTCAATGCCGGGGCAATGGATACGCCAAGCAACCGGGCAATGTCCTGTTCTCCAAATTGCCATACCACAAGGCTGTTGGCAAGGGCGCCCAGGCATCCGGCGGAAAAGCAGATCAGCAGGTTTTTCATCACATGTACATCCTTTTCATTTTTTGACAGACACAATTTTCACAGGATACGGTAAATGCCGCTGCAATGCAAAAAAAATATCTGCTTAAAGCAGGGCCAGGGCCACAAGGCATCCCGGCACCATGGCAGCCAGCATCAGCAGGGGCAGCCGGAAATGGTCTTTAAAACCCGCGATAAAGGCAAATATCACACCCTTGACAAGGGTATTGGTCAGGCAGGCCAGAATAATTCCCAGTACCGCCACCTCTGCTGCCAGATCCTGTTTTGCAGATCTGGACAAAGAAAGGGCGATGGCATCCACATCAATCAGCCCTGAAATTATGGAAAGCGCATATACCCCGTAACTGCCGAACCATTCTTTCATGGCCTCGGACAAAAACAGCACGGCCGCCAGCAACAATCCGAACTGCAGTGCCATGCCCAACTGTAAAGGATTTTTCACTGCTATGGGTTTATGCCCATCTGTCTTTTTAGCCCCCCGGGACCGCCATACCCAGACAAGGGCAAGGATCAGGCCGGCAAACATGGTGGTCAACGGCATCCAGAGTGCCCTGAGAAGTTCTGGATGCACAACAAGGACCTCGATGACGACCCGGATAAACATGATGGCGGAAGCCAGGAGCACACCGCCTGCAAAAAGGGCATTGTTTTTTTGCTCCCTTGCAAAACGGGCCAGGCTGAAGGTCACTGCTGTGGAAGATACCAGCCCGCCGCCGATGGATGTGGCCAGCACCCCTTTTTTTTCTCCGACAATCTGGATGAAGATATATCCCAGAAAAGATATGGCTGATATCAGGACCACCATCCACCAGGTCCAATAGGGATTCAATGCTTCCCATGGGCCATATCCTCTGTTGGGCAGCAACGGCAGCAGCACTAATGAAATGACCAGCAGCTTGACCCCTGCAAAAAAATCTCCGGGTTTTATGTTTCTGAGCCATGAGTGCAGAACCGGTTTGTACCCGAGCAGGGAAATAACCACAACCGTCACCGCAATTGCCGGAATCGGATGGCCATACACGGCCCAGGCAGCCAGAACAAACGACAGCATCATGGCAAAGGCTGTGGTGGTGCCCACATCTTTGTTTGCCCGCCATTCCAGTATGTGTGCACAAATTATCAGTGCGGAAACCCCCAGGAAAACAGCGGCAATAAACCAGTGGGTGGTCTGTGTTGAAATCAGGGCGCTCACCCCGCCAAGCAACCCGATGAGACTGAAGGTGCGGATGCCGGCAATACGGTCTCCTTCACTTTCTTCCCGGTCACTCCACCCCCGTTCAATGCCGATCAAGAGTCCGATCGCCAGTGCGGTGAACAATTTGATTGCCAGGTTATAGGAAGGTTCCATGCCGGTCCTTTTTTTCAGATCATTGTATGGGTATGTTTGTCTATGGCAATTTCAGCAGATTTTGTCAAGATGTCGGCCAGTCTTATCCGTTGACTGTATGCCACTCCCACATCCGCAGGGTCATGGCAATGATGCAGACCATCCTTCACCGAATCCTGAAACATCTTTACAGATATTTCAAATATTGATACGAAGCAACTGGTCCTGATTTTTTAAAGGAAAAGATTCGGAAGTGGGGAAGGCAATGATTTTAAAATTCTGTTTTTTCAGGTGAGGAACATTCCCATGTCTGAAAATGTTTGTTCCAGGCGTACATTCCTTGGTCTGATGGCAGCTTCCCTGCCGGGTTTGTCCATGTTCCGGGGGACGGTGGCGGCCATGGCCGGGGAAAAAAAGCAACAGGCGGAAACCGCCCGTCTGACGAATCCCCAGCCGTCCATTGGTATTGCATTGGGTGCCGGAGGCGCCAATGGACTGGCCCACATACTGATGCTTGAAGCTTTGGATGACATGGGAATCCAGGTAGCACACATTGCCGGAAGCAGTATCGGTGCCATTATCGGCTCACTGTATGCCGCCGGCATGTCCGGAAAGGAGATTCGGGGCCTTGTGGAGCAGTTTGTCCTGTCAGAATGGGAAGAGCCTTTGACCAAGCTGGTTGAAGGCAACGCGTTTCAATGGATCGATTTTGTGGAAATTGAACTGGGAAACGGGGGGCTGGTAAGTGCGGACGGATTTCTGGCATTCATGTCTGATACCCTCAAGAAAAGATCCTTTGAGGAACTGGATATTTCCCTGCGGATCGTGGCAGCCGATCTCTGGAAACGGGAGCAGGTAGTTCTTGCATCAGGTGATCTGATATCCGCCATCAATGCGAGCATGGCAATCCCCGGGGTGTTTGAACCGGTGCAGCGGGAAGGGCGTGTCCTGATAGACGGAGGCACGTGCAATCCCGTACCCTATGACCTTTTGATGGATCTTTGTGATATTGTTATTGCTGTGGATGTCATTGGTGAGCGAACGCAGCCGGCATCAGGCTTACCCGGTTATTTTGAAACGGTTTTCAATTCCATCAAGGTCATGCAGACAGCAGTGATGAATGAAAAGCGCCAGCAACAAAAACCTGCCATTTACATATCCGTGCCGGTTGTTGACATCCGGGCACTGGAATTTTACCGGGCACAGGAGGTGTTTGAACAGTCAATGCCGGCCCGAAACTCATTGAAGCAGCAGCTGCCGCAGGCCATTGAGAAATGGAAGTCCGCCACAGCACGATCCACGGAAGATCAATAACGCCCCTGCCTTGAAACCCTGCCGGACCGATCTTTATATAAGAGAAGGCGATCCCGGTTTTTTATACTTTGGATTCAGGGCTGCCTGAACTAGAAACTTCTGCGTGAGAACAGGAAGATCCATGGATTCCAGTCGATCCGCCATGGGTGATTTTGATGCTTCAACCGGCATTGATTTTTTTGGAGTTGACTGTTATACAATCAAATATCGAAAAGGTAATTCCCTGGAAGAGGAGTACGTATGTCAGCCTGTTTGTCCGCCACCTATTTTATTGACAAGGACCATCCGGATATTGATGCGTTTTCAAAACAGCATGCAAAAAAAGGCACAACCGACCTGGAGCGGGCCGTGAGCCTGTATTACGCGGTCCGTGACAAGATCCGGTATAATCCCTACAGCATAGAGCCGGAAAAAGCCGGCATGAAAGCCAGTGCCGTCCTGGCCAAAGGGCAGGGATACTGCGTGGCCAAGGCTGTGCTGCTGGCTGCCTGTCTCAGGAACCAGGGAATCCCGGCCCGCCTGGGATTTGCCGATGTAAAGAACCACTTGAACACCGCGCGGCTCAAAGCGCTGATGGAAACCGATCTGTTTGTGTGGCACGGATTTACGGAAGTGTTTCTGGAAGGCAAATGGGTCAAGGCCACACCGGCATTCAACCTGGGCCTGTGTGAGTCTTTCAATGTCAAGCCCCTGGAATTTGACGGGACCTGTGATTCTGTTTTTCATCCCCTTGATAATCTGGGCAACCGGCATATGGAGTATGTGAATGAGCACGGCAGTTTTGATGACCTGCCCTGGGACCAGGCCCTGGCAGCGATGAAACAGGCGTATCCCCGATATTTTGAAACCCATGCCCGCAAAACTTCGGATTTCAATGCCGAAGCTGCGCAGGAAACCGTCTGACAGCCGGGCGTTACACCTCTTCGGTTAGCCAAAATCTAACCGCTAACCGCCAAAAGCTAACCGCTAACAACTAACAGCTAACCGCTAAAAGCTAACCGCTAACCCCCTTGAATCCTTTCAGACACCTGTTTTGTAAGATGCAGCACCTGTCTGGCTGATGCCAGGTCAATGGAGCCTGTGCCGCAGCTGGGGGTGACAAAAGACCGGGCCAGGATGGTTTCCCTGGAAAATCCCAGGTCTGTCACCTGCCGGATCTGATCTGCCAGTTTGGCTGTCAGGCCGTCGCTGGTCTGCCGGGAAATCAGATCCGCATCATTGGTGGGAACAATCCCCCAGGCCAGTATGCCGCCTCTGCCCAGAAATGCTTTCAACGCATCCGGGTACAAAATGAACCGGTCAAAATAGGAAAATGCGTCAAAGGAAATGATATCAATCCGGGTATCGAAGAGCAGATCCCATTCGGTGTTGGCGCAGACATGGACACCTGCCAGGCCGTTTTCCGCATGGATTTCCTGGACAATTTCATCAATACAGGTCTGGACTTCTTTCCGGGTGATGGTGATATAAGCGGAGGTGCCGAACCCGGCCAGGGCAGGTTCATCCAGAAAGATAATGGGGGTTTTGGTGCGCTGTGCAAATTCTTTTGCCTGCCACCTGGCATTCATGGCCAGGCGTTTCACCGCCGCATCCCGAAGCTGGTCATTGTAGAAAATATCCCTGTCTCTTTCATCTTTGACAGAAGTGCAAAAGGTGACAGGTCCGGTGACCTGTCCCTTGAGTGCCGCAAATCTTCCCGGGTCCTGATCCACCTTATCCAGAAAATGAAAAAATCCTTTTCC
>JAIVHE010000353.1 GCA_020201255.1 Desulfobacteraceae bacterium | reverse complement strand
TCAGTTCGGTTTCCACCAGCGGGGTGTTGAATCCGCTGGAAAATCGGCTGCACACATCTGTGCGGCAGGTGTTTTGAACCAGATCCCGGCTAAAACGGATCCGGTTTTGTTCAAACATCAGCAAGGTGGTGGAACTGCCCGGACAGAACAGGCTTTTGGGTACTCCCTTTTCCAGAAACAACCCCGGGGCCGCCGGCCGGGGGAAGTCATAGGCGGTCGGGCTGTAACGCTGGACAATTTTGCCGATCATCAGGGCCACGATTTCCACCATGGCCACCAGCCCCACCCGGGTGCCGTTGTCCACATCCGTATCAATGACGGTCACGATCCGCCGGTTTTTGGAACAGGGGGTAACCGACCGGACCACCGCCCCCGGATTGCAGGCATGGTACTGTCCGTTGATTTCATAAACGTCCATGACCTGTCCTGCCACCGGCACATGGTTGTAATGGTATTTTTCCGGGGTCAGCCGGAACAGGGCAAAATCCCCGTTTCGGAATGCGGACAACCAGGCGGGCCGGTTTTTGCCGATCAATTCCGAATACTGGAAAAATTTTTCCTTGATGAACAACCGGCTTTTCGGGGACAAAGATCCCACAATCACCCGGGCATCGGCCGGAGACACAATGGCCCGGTGATTCAGGGACATGGGCCGGCACTCCCAGTACCTGATCTGCCGTTCAAAAAAACGGCGGTAGGTGTTCAGGGCGGTCAAAGGGCCATGAATATCCGTCGGTGGAATGTTCAGATCCGCAAGCAGGCTGCCGGGGTTGAAACCGCGGTTTTTCAGGGGCAGGTCATAGTTGAGAAACCCCAGAAGCGATGACATGCGCGATGATACCAAAAGGTTGAAGACCGCCGGCGCCGATTCTCTCACACGGGTGTACAGGGCCTGGATGGTCCGGTCGCACAGCAGCGATTCGGTTTGAATCATTTGGTTTTTGCGCTGGATATATTGGTGTATGCCGCTTTTCATGGGATCGGATCAAATCCCTCAAACGGTTTCAAAATTTTTGGTTTCCTTGTTCACATAGAGAATGATCAGGAACATCAATTTCTGGAGATGTTCCATGGAAAGATTCTCTGCAGACAGCTGGTCTTTGACCTGTTTGAGAAACGTGGTAATATCGGTTTCTCCCAGAATGTCCGTCAGCACCTGCTTGAAAGCCGGTTCCCTGAAACAGGCCCACAGATCCAGCCTGCAAAGCTCTTCCGTCAGCAGGGCAAACCCGGCGGTGATATGTTTTTGCCGCAGTCCGTCAATATAATAACTTTCCGCTTTTGCATTGAATGTTTGCGCCTCAAACGCCATGGGATTTTTCTTTTTATCTCCTGCCAGGATGCCGGATACCAGCCTGCCGGAAGCGGCATGGGTCCCTGGAAAGCGGATACGCCTTTCCAGGTCTGCCATGGCGGCTTTCATGCCCAGATGGTCCACCAGGTCCCCGGCATCGGTCTGGATGGTCTGGATCAGGGCCAGCTTGTAATCGTGCAGCCTGATGCGGGTGTAGCCGGGATACCGTCTGCTGGCACGGGTTTTGGAAATTTTTGATACGATCTTTTGTAAAAACAGGTTCCGGGTCCGGGTATTCACATAAAAGGTCGGCAGATCCACGGCACTGCAAAAGAAAATCTGGCGGCGCTCACTTTCAATATCCGGGGCATCGGGGATCATATCATGGGTGACATTTTGTGTGACAATGTACTGCCAGGCCAGGGCGGTGATCAACGTTTGCAGGTCTGCAGCCCCGCCCATGTCTGGAACAATGTCTTCAAAAATACTGTAATACCGGTGTTCCAGTCCGCTGAATCCCATGGTGGAAAATTCCCGCAGCTTCACCAGCTGGTACAGGGACATGCGTGTATCAAAAATGCCCATTTCAGCCAGGTCTTTTTTCAACTGCATATCATTTCCCGGCCGCCCGTCCAGGGCCGGGCTCTGGTCTGTGCTCATGGGGCATACCAGATAGTCCATCAGCCGGAAATCCGGCACAAAATCCCCTTTGAGAAACCCGGCCCGGCTGATGAGCCGATCCAGCCACAGGGGACCGAAAGGGGTCATGGGCCGGCCCAGAATACGGTTGGCGGCCTTGCCCTTCCACCGGCGCCAGATCATGCGCAAATGGGTGTAGTCCAGTTCATGGGGCAAAAAACCCAGCAGTTTTTCCGGATGAAAATCGGTAAAATCCAGGCGAAAGGGAGCGGCGCTGAATGTACCGGGAAACAGACACAAAAAATGTTCCACTACCTTGATGACCAGATCACCGGTATATTTTTCATGCACCGGGGTAAATCCGGATCCAGGATCTGCCAGAAGCCGGGACAGTTTTCTGCTGCCGATGCTGATGTGGGTGCCGTTGTTGGCCAGACTGATATTGGAGGTGTTGGGCAGCACCACCAGATTGGAGTTGATGATGCCGGCCTCTTTGAGTTTGGCAATACCATTGATCTGGCTTCGGGAAAGCACCTGGTGGCACAGGTGCATATAGTCGTGTTTTTCCTGGCCCCTGGCCCACCCGGACAGACACGGGCTCATGAACAAATGCCGGTAGAAGGCATCCGAGATGCAGGCGTTGAGGCGCTGCTGCATCAGGGGTGGTGAGGCGGAAAAAAACACCCGCACCTGCTGACCGTATTCCAAAAGACGAAATTTTTTTTCGGCATACTGCACCAGCAGCTGGGTAAGCATGAAGCGGATCAGGGTTTCTCTTGCGACCTGTGGGCCGATTCCCCTGGATTCCCTGGACCGCACCGGATGAAATGACGTGATTTCAGGAGAGGTGTTGTCATTGAGAAAATGGGCCATCATTTTTTCACCCGTGATCCGGATAAACGGATGAAGTTTGTTCCGGGAACCAATCAGATCCGCCATGGCCAGTTTCAGCAGATAGGAGACCGGTATCCGGATGAACGATTCCTTGTTTTGGGTGAAAAAAAACCGGTCCGTATCCGTGCGCTGCAAAGAGGCGGGATCTGTTTTGTCGGATTTGAGGTCGGCATTGAAAATATGGCGGGCATAGCGGTTCAGCGCTTGTTCGGGAAACCGGACCCAGGTGTTTTCCCATACATCGTTTTTGTCTTCCAGATACTGTTCCAGAGCCAGCACATTTTTGTTGGAGATATCTCCGGAAGCCGCCCGCCGGATCATATTCTTATAGAAGTTGGATGATTCAATGGCAATGGCCAGATCCTGGTTTTGCCGTTTTCCCAGCACAACGGTCTGGAATTCATTTTCCGTTCCGGCCGTGACATCCCGGAAGGAAAATGGCAGTGATTCAACAAATCCATTTGAAGACCGAGCCCCAATATGGAGTAGATCCTTCACGGTGGCCAGATCAGGCACATCAGCCTGGTCTGATTTTTTTGGACGGGCCGGACTGTTACGGGTTCTTGCCTGGACGGTAATCATAGATACCTGTTTTCATCCCTGTATGTTTACATAGTCCTCACTGTCATCTGGGACAAGTATCCGACACAATTGTTGGAAATCCATTACCCGCAGGATAAAGTTTTGTTTGGAAACCGGTTTGAAAAAAAGATCCTGTTACGACCCCCGCCTTTTTAATGAAACGCTAGTCGATTGGTCATGTTTTCAAAACAGGGGAGATCTAATGTAAAACAGGTGAACGGCTTTTTGATACATAAATAATGTAAAGGGGAGGAAACAAATGAAATGGTGTAAACAGATCAGATCAGTCGGCCTGGTGATGGCAATGGTGGTACTGCTGACCACCCCGGCGTGGGCGGCAGTGGAAATCCAGTTCTGGCATGCCATGGGCGGTGAATTGGGCGAGCATACCGAAAAGATTGCCAACGATTTCAATGCCACCCAGTCGGAATTCAAGGTGGTGCCGGTGTACAAAGGAAATTATACCGAAACCATGACAGCTGCCATAGCCGCTTTCCGGGCCGGTCAGCAGCCCCATATCGTTCAGGTGTTAGAGGTGGGGACCGCAACCATGATGGCGGCCAAAGGCGCGGTGTATCCCATCGAAGATGTGATGCACGACCATGGGTTCACCCTGGACAAACAAGGGTTTTTGCCGGCAGTGATCTCCTACTACCAGACCCCTGAGGGCAAACTGCTGTCCATGCCCTTCAACTCCTCCACACCGGTGATGTGGTACAACAAGGATGCCTTTGCCAAAGCCGGCATCACCAAGGTGCCGGAGACCTGGGACGAAGTGGAGGCAGCTGCCAAAAAGCTGGTGGCGGCCGGTTATGACAGCGGCCTTTCTTTCGGCTGGCAGTCCTGGGTGATGATCGAAAACTTCAGTTCCTGGCACAATCTTGCCATGGGAACCCGGGAAAACGGATTTGCCGGCCTGGACACACGCTTCACCTTCAACAACCCCGGTGTGAAAAATATGCTGGCCCGTATTGCCGGATGGCACCAGGACAAGCTCTTCCAGTACGGGGGGCGCAGAGGAGACAGCCTGCCCATGTTCATCAATGAAAAATGCGCCATGTGGCTGAATTCATCCGCCTATTACGGCGGCATCAAAAAACAGGCAAAATTCGCATTCGGCCAGGCCATGCTGCCGTATGAACCGGAACTGATCGATTCCCCCCAGAATTCCATCATTGGCGGGGCCACCCTGTGGACCCTCAAAGGCCGTGAGAAAAAAGACTACAAAGGCGTGGCCATGTTCATGAACTACTTAACCTCTCCGGAGGTTCAGGCCTGGTGGCACCAGGAAACCGGGTATGTGCCCATCACCAAGGCAGCCTGGGAACTGTCGAAAAAACAGGGATTTTACAATGACAATCCCGGTACCGACACCGCCATAAAGCAGTTGAACCTCAACACCCCCACCCCCAATTCCAGAGGGGTGCGGTTCGGCAACTTTGTCCAGGTTCGGGACATCATCAATGATGAACTCGAAGCCCTATGGAACGGCAGTAAAACCGCTGCCGATGCCATGGATGATGCCGTGGAAAAGAGCAACAAACTGCTGGAAAAATTTGAGAAAGCCAACAAATAAACATAAACGGTTGTACACTATTTTGGAGCAGGAAACAGCGGTTTCCTGCTCCAAAACCAACAGGTTTTCATGATCAACCCTTTGGGTTGAAAACCGAGTTCATTTTTCTGGAAAACTATTATGCATTGTTCCAGGATCCGGATTACCGGTCCAGTTTTTTTAAAACCATGGTGTTTTCCTTTTTCACCACCCTGATATCCATGGGATCAGCCCTGATCCTGGCGGCCCGGGTGGACCGGGTCATCAAATACCGTACCGTGTACCGCACTTTTTTGATCTGGCCCTATGCGGTGGCACCGGTGGTGGCAGGGGCTCTGTGGATGTTCATGTTCGATCCCACCCTGGGGATCGTGGCATATTATTTACAATTTGCAGGCGTTGACTGGAACCACCGCATGGACGGCAATCATGCCATGATTCTCATCATACTGGCCGCCTCCTGGAAACAGATCTCCTATAATTTTTTGTTTTTCATTGCCGGCATGCAGGCCATTCCCCGGTCCCTGATAGAAGCGGCGGCCATGGACGGGGCCGGTCCGTTCCGACGGTTCTGGACCATTGTGTTCCCTTTGCTGTCCCCCACCACCTTTTTTTTGCTGGTGGTCAACATGGTGTATGCGTTTTTCGACACCTTCGGCATTGTGCATGCCGTGACCAAGGGGGGACCTGCCCAGGCCACCCAGATCCTGGTGTACAAGGTGTTCAACGACGGGTTCATCGGCCTGGATTTGGGGGGATCGGCTGCCCAGTCCGTGATTCTCATGGCCATTGTCATCGGGTTCACCGTCATCCAGTTCAAGTATATCGAGCGCCGGGTGGTATATTAGGAGGCAATGGCCATGGTGGAGAAAAAATCGGTTTCCTATTACCTGAATCACCTGATCATCATCATCGGCATCCTGGTCATTGGTTTTCCGTTGTGGATCACCTTTGTGGCGGCCAGCCACGACATGGTCCGCATGGCCCAGGCCCCGCTGCCCCTGTGGCCCGGGGACCGGTTTTTTGAGAACATGGGCCAGGCCCTGTTCCAGGGTGTGGGAAATGCCCGGGACCAGCCGGTATGGATTATGCTGTTCAACAGCCTGATCATGGCCCTGTCCATTGCATTCGGAAAAATTGTCATCTCCATTTTATCGGCATTTGCCATTGTGTATTTTGATTTCCGGTTCCGGATGTTTTTTTTCTGGATGATCTTTATCACCCTGATGCTGCCGGTGGAAGTGCGGATCATTCCCACCTTCGAGGTGGTGGCCAACCTGGGAATGCTCAACAGCCGGCTGGGCCTGAGTGTACCTCTCATCGC
>JAIVHE010000051.1 GCA_020201255.1 Desulfobacteraceae bacterium | reverse complement strand
GCCGAGCCCTTTTCCGGCACTGGATATTATGACCGCATCCCATTTCCCATACGTATTTCCAAAGGCCGGTTTGCATATGCGGACAACCAGGTTTTTCTCACTGATTTTTCAGGCCGTATCGGCGCCAATCTTTTGAATGGTGTTACAGCACAGGTGGATCTTACCACAAATGCATGGGTGACCTTGTCTGCCAAAACCCTTGATATCAGTATTGCGGATATTCTGTCCCAGGACCGATTTCTGGAAAAAATCAAAAAGGTTATGGGGCCGGTTGACTATGTACAGGGCCGATTACTGTTTGACCAGCTTCATTTTGAGGGACCTGCCCTTGAACCGGACCAATGGACCTGGAACCTGTCTGGATCAGGCCATGACATCCAGGCAGGAATTTCTCCGGCATCCAGAGAGATTCAACATTTGTCCGGCCGATTCACCATATCTGAAACATCCATTTCCACCAAAGACCTTACAGCGGTTATTTTTGATCTGAACTGGTTATCCCATGTATTGGAATCTGAACAGGCAGCCAGTATCGCCCTGCCCCTGACCCTGGAAAATGGCACAGTGCATATTTCCCAAAAAAGCACTACCATTACCGGATCTTTGCTGTTTGCATCAAAAATCCGGCTTTCTGTAGAGCTGGAAGGCGATACCCTCCAGGATCTGCAACCACAAAAGGTGATGCTGAAAGACGATGCTTTGACAGATGCAATGATCATGATTAATTGGGATACTGACAAACCCCTGGTCCGGTTTGAAGGACACCTGGATACGAGAACCCTTTTTGCCATGATGGTTACGGATTCTTTGCTCCACAGACGGCTCATTTCCTTGAATGGGGGGGTTCCCATGAAAATATATACGGATGATCATTCCAGGCTGCACATTGACACGCAACAACTTTATCTGGAACCGCTGGGTTCTGTCTTGGACACAAAAAAGATACTGAAATACCGGCTGCTGCCGGATCAGACACCAATTGGGTTGAACGCCGACAGCATGGTATATCACGATTATGCCTTTTCCGATATAGCGGCTGTTGTTGCATATGACCGGCAAAAAACCGAGATTCAATTGGTTTCAGCTGATCTATGCGGCCTTACCATTTCGGGTCATACAGCACTTGGCCAGGCACATTCCGGCATCCGGGGCACCGGACGTGCCACCATCCAGGCCACAGATCAGAATGATATCGAACCTGTGCTTTCTTGTCTTTTTCCGGACCGGCACCTGATGGACGGCACCTATTCTTTTGTGGCCAACCTGACCGCAGAGGGGTTGGTACAATCGTTTCAAAACAACACAAACGGACGGATCAGTTTTACCTCCCAAAACGGACGGATTTATAAAATGACATTGATTTCACGGCTGCTGTCCGTACTCAATATTCTGAATCTGCCGGATATGAACCAGACAGGATTCAAGTACCGCCGTTTTCTTGTGGAAGCAAAGGTTGAAAAAGGGATCATTCACCTGGAAAAAGCGGTTATTGATGCGGAAAATATGGCCCTTATTTTTTCTGGGCAAATATCTCCCTTTGAAAATACCCTGGACCTTACCTGTCTGGTGGCTCCTTTTAAAACCATTGATACCATCATTCAGTATATTCCCCTGGTTAACACAATTCTCAGCGGCCGTCTGGTGTCTTTTCCAGCCAAAGCCACCGGAACCATAACCGATCCTGTGATTACCCCGCTGCATCCTTCAGCGGTGGGAGAAGGACTTATGAACCTGTTGACCGATATCATAAAAAGTCCCGGCAGACTGCTGGAACAAGTGCCCTGATATGGATTCAAAACAAATCTTCACAGAGCAAATGGTGCTGCCATACTCAGCTATGGCTGCCAACAATCATATCCGCCTGGACCGTATACTCACGCTTTTCCAGGATGCAGCAGCCATGCATGCCCTTGCGCTGGGAGTCAGCGGGCAGGATCTGGAAAAAATCGGATTCAAATGGCTTATTTCCAGATACCAGATCCGCGTGCATGAATCTTTGCAACTGGCCCAGTCCTTTACACTGAAAACCTGGCGGCTTCCCTGGAAAAATCTGTATGAACTGCGGCAGTTCACCATTGAAAACACCAATGGTTCCCTTGTTATTTCCGCATTGGGGGTATGGGTCATGGTCAACGCCGCAAATTCAAAACCCGTACGGCTGACACCCAACATGCCGGCTGACCTGATGGCAAAAACAGCCACTGCCCCGGATTTATGGCCAAATAATCCGGACCTCTCCGAATATGACCAAAAAAAACAGTTTCACGTCAGGATGCATGATCTGGACTTGAACCAGCACGTCAACCATACGGTGTATGTAACCTGGGCCATGGAAAGTTTACCCATATCCTGGTTGTTCCGTCACACGCCCCGGACCCTGGTTGTCTCCTATCTCAAAGAATCTTTTTATCCGGATGTGGTGGTCGTGAAAACAAGCCTATCAGATACGGCAGGATCTTTGAAAACATGTCATGCCATTTTTCATGAAGCCAGCGGTGCCAGACTGGCATGCCTCACCCTCACATGGAGCAAAATATCCCATGGGCCTGTTTGATATGAAGGATCCGAATCTGGAAAAAGCCATTCACATTGCGGTCAAATACCTTGGATACAGACCCCGCAGTGAACAGGAGGTCACCAATCATCTTGCAAAAAAAAACATCGATAAAAACATAATTGTAACCGTTATTGATCTGTTGAAACGCTATGATTATCTCAATGATGAAACTTTTGCCACACTGTTTATTGAAAACCGCAAAAGGCATTCTCCCAAATCAAAATTCGCCCTGGGATATGAATTGAAACAAAAAGGGGTTTGCTCCGGCATACGGGAAAAATTGCTTGCAGACTACAACGATGCATCCATGGCAAAAAAAGCACTCGGGGTCAAGATGGGCCAATGGCAGCATTTTGACCTGGAAATCCAAAAAAAAAAGGCGATGAATTTTCTGCGCTACCGGGGATTTGGGTATGAAGCATGTATGGCGGCATGGGAAGATGTTGCGGCAGATCAGGGATATGATTTCCCGGCCTGAAAACAGGCAATAGGAAAAAAACTATCCAATATTGGGCAAAAATATTCCGTTTATTATAACTTTATTTTCCATTATTTACCTGTGGTGTAAATCATCCTGAATCACATTCTACAAATCGAACCATTTTCTAACATCCGACTAATGGGGAATACCGGTGATTGCTACGGGTATAGAATTTATCAAACTTGACTCGGGTATATTTTTTGCATAATCTTTTCCAATGACAACGGAAACCCTGAACAGCTAACCCCAATTACACTGAATCGACAAGGAACCTTCTTATGGTTGGCAGAAAGAGAACGGTTGAAAGAAGGAAAAACAAGCGGTATAAAGCAGTGGAAGGTGCCTATGCCGCCATAAGTCCAAAATCCCGGAAACTTGGTCAGATTATCGATATCAGTATGGGGGGACTGTGTTTTAAATACATTGATACCAGTAAGACAGACGACGGACAGGATGAACAACTGCCGGAAGAAACCGTTTTTTTAAGCAGCATGGGGTATTATGTGGGAGATCTTCCGTTTAAAACTATTGATGATTATGAGGTAACCAATACACCCTCCTTCAGTTCCATGAAGGTGCGGAAACGGCATGTACAGTTTACGGATTTGAGTTTCAAACAATTGTTCGACCTGGACTATTATCTGCGCAACAATGTAGCAGAGCAGGTGGAACCACCGCCCCAGCAGCACTAGTGCTGCATCAGGCCTTTATCTTCAATTTTCAGGCAGAATCCGAATGATGGCAGAAGTATTCAGATCAAGATATTTTTTTGCCATTTCACCCAGATCTTCAGAGGTGATGGATGCATACGCTGGAATGATGGTTTTTGCCCATTGCAGTTTTTCAGGATGGTTCCACGAATCAGTCATGACCGAATGCAGCCAGTAGGTATTGGTCTGTTTTAGATCCTTGAGCTGGCTGAGAACCGGATTCAATGCCAGTTCCACTTCCCGGGGGGTAATCCCGTTCAGAACAATATCTGTGACGATATCCCGCATGGTTTGCTCAACCAGCTCCCTGTTTTCTTCTGACACCGGCACAACCATCTGCATAACACCATATCCTTCATGGGCCATGGACGGATGGTTAAACACATAGGGAGAATAAACGGTCCCCAGTTTTTCACGGATGATTTTTCGAAGGCGTTCGGAAATCACCTTTGACAATAGGGACAATTTACGGGTCTGCTGAATATCCCAGAAATCATCGGTAAGAAAAGCAATCCGGAGCACCCCTTTGTCTATTTTGGTGTCCGGGGAAAGCGTCAGTTCTTCCCCTTTGGAAAATAATACCGGGGCCGGGGTACAGATTGGTTCGGCATTTCTTTTTGCTTCAAATCCCCCCAGATGGGTAAGTGCCTGTGAAATCACCGTGTCTGCTTTGACATCTCCGACCATGGAAATCTCGATGGCATTTTTGGCAAAATTCGGCGCCAGCCAGGAGCGGATATCCTTCAGTGTAATCTGGTCCACATCATCGGGATGGGCCATTCCGAACAATGGATTTCCGCTGGCCAGAAACCGGTTGCCATGGATACGCATGATACCGTCAGGCGTTCGTTTCAGCGCGTCATACATTTGGCGGTATTGGGTTTTGGCAAGCTCAAGTCCTTCCGGTCTGAACCCGGGATCAAAAAAATGGGCATAAATAAGCTGAAACACCAGCCCGATCTCTTCCGGGTCTGCAGTTCCTTCCAGAGAAAAATACGCATCTTCGACAGTGAACGAAATACTGACATCTCTGCCGGCCAGTGCCTCTTTGAGCTGATCCGGATTCATGGCACCCAATCCGCTCAGGCGCACGGTCTGCTGGCTGATATGGGAAAGGCCGGGAACGTCCATAGGTTGGCATGCCCTGCCCCTGCCGAAAACCACTTTGAATAAAACCTGCTCTTTTTGAAAATCCGTATGTTTGAGGTTGAGGCGAATATCATTATCAAGATCAATGACAGTAATGCCCAGATCGTTTACATTTTTTTGTTCTTGTGCAATCCGGGCCGGGGTATCTGGAACCGGAAGATAGGGAAATGTTTTGGATTCCATAGGCTCAAAAAGATCCGCCGGCTGCCGGCGGCTTTTCATATAGGCGTTGCGTATTTTGTCTTCAGCGGAAAAAGAGCCCCAAGGAGCAATGTCTGCATTGCCGGTTACCAGAACCAGCCTGTGATCCGGTTTCCAGGCCTTTGTGAATGCCTGGTTTACCTGCTCCAGAGACAATTTTTCCACATAGGGACCCAGCAGTTCTTTTTTTTGTTCAGGAGACAAAAACAGTTTTTTGTTTTGAATGGCGTGCAAAAGCAACCTGGCCAG